>CBDUEX010000266.1:0-3606 GCA_965366305.1 uncultured Bacteroidia bacterium
AGAAGGAATATCCTTCTCAGATGCATATGCAATATACCCTTGCGGAACAAAGCCTCTAAATTCTGGATCTAGTAAACCTTTTTTGCCAAGATAGAGCGTTGGAACATCCATTCCATCTGAATCGTAAAGCCCATCAACTTCTATGTATCCTTCTAAACCATATTTTTTAAGCTTTTCGTTTACATTTATTTTTAGGAATTGATTGCCTTCACTCCATTTTAATGTATGTTTAACTCGAATTGATTTAATGCTATCCCCACTCAAGAAATGATAGTATACGCCAAAATTATTGCCATCAATAACAGGACGGTTGTAACGCATTTCAATTGTGTTAATCTCACCGCTGTAAGCAGAAAAGATCATGCGTTCATCCAATTCTTCTGTATTAATAAAAACTTCGTAAAAATGGCCGTTTAAATACGCTGGCGGTTTTGGTAGTGTGTTGTCGTAAAATAAAAATGGAGCCTGATAATTTGCAGAGATAAAATCAAATGTTTCTTCGATTTCTCGTTTCTCTGGATCACCAAAATAGTTTCCACTTAAATCCATTTTATCGGCATTCCCGATTACACTGATGTTAGTTCTACCAATATCAAATGTGTCTTCGTAATACAAACTGTAAAAGTTGTCAAATATTGAATTCTCAGTAAGTGTTGGAATATCGTTTCGTTGATAGTGATTGTAGGTCATGTATACAGGAGATGTAAAAATTCCATTTCTACTTCTACCTGTGTATTCGTTTCTTGTAATTACGTTATTGTCAAAATCAATGGTCAACAAGTCTGATGTAATATTGCTAATAAGGATACTAGACGTACTATTACAAAAGGTGTTGTCTTTAAATTCAAACGGTATTTTGTTTTTTGTAAGTAGGTTATCAATATCTCTTACTTCGATGGCTGCTCCTTCGTACAGTGAATTTTTGATTACGTTCTTAGTAAATCGAACACTGTTCCTAGACCATCTAAATTCAAAAGAAACCGGCTTTTTAATATGATTAAAACGAACCAATTCAAACTCAATATTTTGGTCTGAGCTTACTCCATTGATAACAAAACCATTACCCGGATGAGTTTTATCGCGACTCGTTACGTTAATTAAGTTGTTTGGTTGTCCTTTTGCATTAATCCCACCATCAATTCTGATAGTTGCGTCTTTCTCAAAAACCAAAGTAACACCAGGTTCTATGGTAAGTACGGCACCTTTTTTTAGATAATGGGTTCCCGTTACTTTGTAAACACCAGCAGTTAGCGTTAAGCTTTCCTGCATATGAATAGGAAGTTTTTTAGTCGTTTGTGCCACCGCACTAAGAGCTACTAGCAATATTGCTGAGAATGTTATTAGTATTCTTAAATGATATGTTCTTAAACGATATATCAAATTACGGTAAGTGTTAAGCTAGGGATTATGGTTTCAACACCTCGTGAAGAAAGCGTTCTTATATTGCTAAAAATTAGGATGTCTCCTTTGCTGGCTCGTTCAAATGCCCCTAGAATTAGGTTGTTAAATGACGATCCTACATTTTTTATTGGTTTATTTACGGAATTGAAATCGTTGTAAATAAGCATAAAGTCAAAATCTGCTATATACACATCTTCATCAACCAGGTATTCATCTGTGATCAGCGACATGCTTTCAAATTGAGACAGATTCGCCTTCTTTACAATTCCTCCACTTTTCATTCCATTTATTAATGGAGTAGGAGGGTGTAGCTCACGAATTACAAATGATTTTTCTGCCACTTTAATTCTGCCATAAGGCATATTAGCATAAATCTTTACTTGCGTTATTCCACGTTTAAAAACTCGGGCATAAAAAATCTCTCCTTTTTTAATTACCTGACCATCTGTAATTTCTGCGGTTAGATTATCATCCGCATCAAACTCTGATGTCTTGATGTTCAATGGGTTATCAAGTCCGATATATAAGGTGGAAAGTCTGGTGTTTTGTATGATTGGATCGGCATCAATTACCGTAATGTTTTTTGTAAATGCTTTTGTTCCATTGTCAAACAAAAACTTATAACGTCCCTTGCTCGAAGGAAAGAAGTAAAATGGTCCTGGTTTAGATAATCCAAAATACTGGGTTCCATCATCAGAGCTCACTGTTATTTTTAGATTTTTAGTTCCGGATGTATCAAAGTAGGCATAGTATTGAATGGCTTTGCCCATTGGGTGAATAGTGTCGGTAAGCGACTCAATGAAATAGCGTGTTTTTTTGAAGTTTGACCGTTCCATTTCTTGTTTAAGAAATCCTCCTGGATCAATTTTTTCAAAGAATTCTGCAATAGACGAAGATCCATACAAGTCTGATATGGATTCTCCTTCAACAATTTTTAAATTCTCGAAGGGCAAGATGGTAGCATTTTCAATCAATACTTGTTTAAGTAAATTTTGATGTGCGTACACTTTTATTCTCTCAACCCTGCTTTTAAAATGAGATAAATTAAGAATAGAAACATTGAGTGGTGTTTTATCAAAGTAAAATTTATTCGCTTCAATATAATCTCCCTCACTGTTGAGTTCGTATTTTGGAAGCGGCAATATAGAGTGAATATGTTCTACCTCTTTTGGAGATAAATATTCAGAAACAGTTTTTTTGAAAGCTTCTAGTTTATTGAATAGACTGTCTGCTTTCAAGTCATAGATCATGAGCTCGTTACTAGTAAATTCCTTACGGCCGTTCTTGAAGAAGCCATATGGATTCATTTTGTCGATGTTAATTAGATCCAGTTTTAAGCTGTCGATGTACTCTGTCGTGTTTTTTGTAATGTATTCAATCTCCTGCAAACGTTGTCTTGTTTCGTTTAAAAGTTCAGGGTCATTACGCAAGAGATGCAAGTAGTAGTTTACACTTGTTGCATTCAGTTGGTTGATTTCATTTGAGATTAAGTCGAGTGATTTATTGGTATGATGAGCAGAGTCAACAAAATCTGAAGGGATAAACGAAAAAATTAGAATTAAAAAGATAAGATAGAACAGATTGATAGCCTTTTGTCTAAGACTTCCATCGGTACCAAAATATGTTTTATAATTTCTCAAATTTTCGGGGTGTATTAGTTATCCTTTTGATAGTTGAAATTATCAAAGTCCTTAAGTTTACTGTTAGCGTGAGAAATTTTAACTCTTAAATTGTCAATTTCTGTTTGATATTTTTGGGTACTTTCTGTAACCGATTCGTAGTTCTTTTCCATCATTTCTACAGAATTGGTTAATTTTTTTGTAGCATTGTTTAGCTCAGTTACAGAGTTGTTGAGTGTTACAACCGTTTCCATAATTTTTTGAACTTGTTGCTGTTGTGTACCTTCAGCAATACCTTGAGAAGCCATAAGGCTTGTTTCTTCGTCTGTATCTAATTGAGGAAATACTTTTTCCCAATCATATGATTTTTTGCCACTTCCCCAGTCAAAAGCTGAGATTAAGAATACCACGGCTTCTACTAGAATACCGATTACAAAAATTTTGTCTGCGTGTCTCCATCCCAAAAATTTGAACATAGCCGCAACCAGAATTATAGTTGCACCCAATCCATAGAAGAAATTGAGATAATTAAACTGTTTATCTTTAGCCATACGTTTAAATCTCTAGTAATTAAACAAATGATGTG
>CBDUEX010000267.1:0-3591 GCA_965366305.1 uncultured Bacteroidia bacterium
AGTCTACCCGAAATTACCAGCGGATTAGCCGAGCAATTGAAGCAGTTTGTTTCCAAAGGAGGAAATGTATTGCTCATTCCCTCCGAAAAGCAACCCGCATATCGCGATCTTGAAGCAGTTTTAGGAACACGAGCTTACGGTTCACTTCAGCAGAAAGAGCTAAGCATTCGGGCTGCAGATTTAAAGCACCCATTTTATAAAGGGGTGTATTCTTCTATTCCAAAAAACATATTGCTGCCAAAAATCACAAAGTGTTTTAATCTAAAACCAGTATCCAATAGCCAAAATATTCTGCAACTTAAAGACGGATCTACCATTTTAAGTAAAACGTTTTCAGGTCAAGGTGCAATTTACCAATTGGCCATGCCATTAAGTACAGCGTTTAGTAATTTTTCTAAACATGAATTATTTGTGTTAACAATGCTTAATATGTCGTTTAGTAATTCCAACAAACAGCAAATTGCGTATACCTTGTTTCATCCAGATGCAATTAACGTTTCCTATTTCGCTGGCTCGGAATCAAATTTAAGCCTGCAAAATGGTGATAATACCGTTTTTGTGGAGAGCTCATTGGGTGGAGGCAGACTCAAATTTTGGTTGAATGAGAATGTAAACGGTGCAGGATTGTATGATGTAAAGAACAGTGCTGGAGATACAATTGCCAAAGTTGCCCTAAATAATACACGATTAGAATCCAAACAACGTTACTTCTCTGCTGACGAATTGAAAGCTTTGTATCCAGGTAATCAAGTGGTTACGCAAGATGCAGTTAGTGCATCAGTTAAAAATATAACCAGTTCTTTGGCATCAGGAAAACCCTTATGGAAAATCTTCATCCTACTTAGTTTGATTTTTCTGCTAATGGAGATACTTTTGTTGAGATTTTTAAAATCATAACTAAGCGTGCCTAAATCGTATCTTATTCGCAAAGCAACACTCATTTCTCCAGGGCATTCAAATCATTTAAAAAAATCGGACATACTCATTACCAATGGCTTAATTAAAAAAGTTGGTAGTAAAATTGATGCAAAAGCAACTGAAATTTCAGGCAAAGACTTATATGTATCAGTGGGATGGTTTGATTTAAAAACACATTTAACCGATCCCGGATTTGAATTCAAAGATTCTTTAGAAAACATCCTATCAACTGCAACAAGTGGCGGTTTCACAGGAATTTGTACGTTGCCTAATTCTCAACCTGTTATTAATAACAAGTCTGGAATCAATTATTTAAAGAAAAATTCGGCTAACTCAACTACGTCGATTTATCCTACAGGAATGGTTTCCGATGAGGGAAACGGCGAAAACCTTGCAGAGTTGTACGATATGTTTACAGCAGGAGCGGCTGCATTTACCAATGGAGACACACCAATTTCCAATGGATTATTGAAGAAAGCCCTTCTTTATACCAAGCCATTTAAAGCAACTATAATTTCACATCCTATCGATAAAACAATTCATCAAAACGGATTGGTAAACGAGAGTGATGTTACCGTGCATACCGGTCTAAAAACGAGTCCATCGCTTGCAGAATACATTAGCGTAAAACAACAAATAGAAATTGCAGAATACTGCGACGCACCTCTTCATCTAAGTGGAATAACATGTAAGCAATCAGCAGATTTAATAGCTGACGCTAAAAAACGCGGATTGAAAATCACTTGCGATACGTCTATCTTTAATCTCTGTTTTACAGACCAAGAAGTATTGAGTTTCGATGAGAATTTTAAAATCTATCCTTTGTTAAGAAGCGAACTCGATCGAAAAGCATTGGTGAAAGCAGTAAAGTCAGGTGTAATTGATGCTATAACGAGTAATCACTGTCCTCAAAATATTGAATGCAAACAAGTGGAATTCGACTACGCCGATTTTGGCTCATTAAGTCTTCAGTTTGTCTACCCTTGGTATCTTAAATATTTGGCAAAAAGCATTGATCTTGAGGTATTTATAGAGAGAATTACTGCAGGATCTCGAAATGTATTGCATCTTGATATTCCTAGCATTAAGCCTGGGGAACAAGCCAATATTACGGTTTTTGATGCCAAAGAGAAGTGGGTGTTCAATCACGAAACAAATAAATCGTTATCTCGAAATACACACATGTGGAATCAAGAAATTCTGGGTAAAGTAGTAGCGGTATTCAACGAAAATAAAGTAAACTTGTATTCATAATATGGAAAATTATAAACCAGCGATAAAGAACGGTTTAATACTTGGAATAATTGGGATTCTGATTCATGTAGTGATTTATGCGATTAATCCTGATTGGTTTCTGTCCAAGGGCTATGGCATAATAAGTATGGTTCTATATGGTACAGCGTTGCCAATTGTGTTAATGGTGCTTGGATAGTTTTAAATTTGGAAAGGCGTTCCAATCTGCATTTTTGGTTGGGGTGCTTTCAGTTGCACTTTCAATAACGTATTCACTTATTTTTAATAATTTGATTGATACGCAATTTGAAGAATGGATGTATAATACTAAAATGGAACAACAGATGGATGTTCTAGAAAATCGAGGATATGATGAAGCAACGATTGAAAAAATTGCTGATCAATCTAATGCCATGAAAAAGTATACTACCGGGGTTTTCGGAGTTTTGATTATGCATGGAATTTTTCTTTTTTGGTACGCAATTCTTGCTTTAATTGTGGGTGCAGTTCAAAAAGAAAAGAAGACAGAAGACTTATTAGAATAACTTGGATATATCAATTGTAATACCGCTACTGAACGAAGAAGAATCGCTTCCAGAATTATTTGCTTGGATAAAGCGAGTAATGGATGAGCATGATTTTAGCTTTGAAGTAATCTTTATCGACGATGGATCTACCGATAGTTCTTGGAACATCATCGAAGACTTAAAGGAAAACCACAAAGAGGTAAAAGGACTTAAGTTTAGAAGAAATTACGGTAAATCGGCAGCACTCAACGAAGGCTTTAAGCTTGCTCAAGGAAATTCTGTATTCACTATGGATGCAGACCTTCAAGACAGCCCGGAAGAACTTCCAGAGATGCACCGCATGCTGTGGGAAGATGGCTTTGACTTGGTAAGTGGATGGAAGAAAAAACGTTTCGATCCGATTACAAAAACAATTCCTACTAAATTATACAATTGGGCTACTCGAATGATGAGTGGTATCTACTTACACGATTTTAATTGTGGTTTAAAAGGCTACAAAAACGATGTAGTGAAAAGCGTAGAAGTCTACGGTGAAATGCATCGCTATATTCCAGTAATTGCCAAGCAAGCTGGATTCAAAAGAATTGGCGAAAAGGTGGTACAACACCAAGCTCGAAAATATGGTACTACCAAGTTTGGATTAATGCGTTTTGTGCGTGGTCCATTAGACCTATTGAGTATCATTTTTATGTCGCGTTTTAGCAAAGCTCCTATGCACTTTTTTGGAGTGTGGGGTGCCATTGCATTTGTACTTGGATTTCTTCTTACCAGCTATGTGTTAATCGACAAATTAATAGCATTGAATCAAGGAATAAGACAAACCTTGGTTGCAGATAACCCGCTGTTTTACATTGCGTTAACTATGCTTATTGTAGGTTCTCAAATGTTTATTGGAGGATTTTTAGGTGAGATG
>CBDUEX010000268.1:0-3583 GCA_965366305.1 uncultured Bacteroidia bacterium
TAATTTATATATGAATATATTATCATTTTTTGTTGCCGCTTTAATTCCAATGATTATCGGATTTATTTATTACCACAAAAAGGTTGTTGGTAATGCATGGATGTCTGTAACAGGCATGACGGAGGAAAAGGCTAAAGAAAGCAACATGGCTGTAACCATGATTATTAGCTACATTTTTTCAGTCTTGTTAGCATTTGCATTAAGTCAAATTGTAAATCACCAAGCAGGATTATTCTCTCTTTTTGGAGGAGTAGAATCTGATGAATTGTATAAGCAAGTTATGGAAGTAAAAGGAACTGCTTTTAGAACCTTTAAGCACGGTGCATTTCACGGGTTAATCACATCTATTGCAATTGTTTTACCTATTCTAGGAACCAACGCACTTTTTGAACAAAAAGGATGGAAGTACATCTGGATTAACGTAGGTTATTGGACAATCACCTTAATACTTATGGGCGGATTGTTATGTGCTTGGATTTAAAAATAAATTTGACAAAATTTTTAAAAGGAGATTCTAACGACTCTCCTTTTTTATTGCCCTAACATACGCGAATAGAGTTCCTTCAAGGCATCACCAATTTTGCCTGTTGGTCTTTCCTGTTGGATTGCTTTTAAGCTTCCTCCCTCCTCTTTCAAATTGTAGCCAAATACAAAAGCCGGCCTTTCGTTGGGTTGAAACAAGGGTCCAAATCGTGCATCATAGAAGTTTAAACCATTAGAGTCGTTATTTACAACATACCAATCCTTGGATAAAAAACGAAGTCGCTTTACTACATCTTCTTCTTGTAGACTATCCAATAAATTATGATTGTGACGAATTGGGTCAAAGTTAACAATCTGATCCTTATCCAGTAACGAGTACAAACCAACTTGATAAGCTGTATCTGTTTCAGCAGTACCCAACCATAAAATAGAATTGAAGGGAGTTGGAGTTGTTGTAATTCTCTTATATTCAATATGTTGTGCCTTCAAATTCTCAGCAAAAACAGTATGAACGTGCCATTTTACGCCTAATGTCCACAACATATAGGTAGAGCTAATAATTATACCCGTCCAGTTGATAATTCTTCTGGTATGAGAGGTTCGTTTGTAAAATGCAGCAACTATTAATAAAATTAGAAACGGAATGGTATAAAGTGGGTCGACTACAAAAATATTGTTCCATGCTAACTTATACGGCAAAGGCCAAAGCAGCTGTGTGCCCCAAGTAGTATGACAATCCAATAAAGGATGTGTTACCAACGCCCAAAAAGCTAACCAACTCCATTCTTTGGAAGTGGCTTCAGGTTTGTTTTTGTATAACCAGTGAATAATCCATCCAAGCACAGGTGCAAACAATACGCTAAACAGTATCGAGTGTGAGAACCCACGATGCATTTCATTTCCCGTGAGATCATCTACAAATAAGTTGGCTATGATGTCTAAATCTGGAATAGTACCCGCAATTGCACCCCAGAGCATTGCTTTGTTTCCTACCTTTCTCCCTAGCACCACCTCTCCTACGGCAGCACCTAAAACAATTTGGGTTAACGAATCCATCTAGCTGTAATATTCTGCTTGAATGGCTTTCTAAGTTCAAAATCGCTTGGTTTTAGATTTTGAACCAGCGGACGTAAGATGGCATTGGTTACCTTGTTTCTATGCTTGGCATAAAATTTCATTTCTGTTGGAGTTGCCCCAACCCCACTTTTAATTTCTTCTGCAGTTCTTCCGATTTTAATCACTTTTGCCCCAATGTTAAACGCATGTTGCACAAAGTCATATAATATCCGTTGATATACGGCGTGTGATTGGTTAAACTCATAATCTAAACCGATAAAGTTACCATCGAGCACATTCTCAAATGCTGTTGCAGTGCTAAAGCCAATTAACTTACCATCCAAATAATATCCTTTGAATAAGAAGTCTTTACCCAAAGCGAGTTTAATGTTATATAATGTTTGAGCGTTTAATCTTCCAAAACTAAAGTTAGCTCTATCTACTATAAAATTGTATAGCTCATCAATTTCATCTATACGATGTTCAATTACTTCAGCCGTAAAATCTATGATCTCGAGGTCTGCTGATTTCTTGAATACCTGTTTCGCCTTCGTTCTAAATTTTGAATTCATGGCTTGAAGATAATCATCAAATGTCGTCCATGAATCATCCAAAGTGAGTATCATATTTACATCGATGCTTACTTCCGAACAACCGTATTCTTTGAGATGGTCTGAAACTTCAAACGTTTGCGGCCAAAACTCTTTAATGAGTGTAATGGCTACTTTACGCTTGTGTTTCTTTTCGGTTAGGTTAATTTCATCGATGGCATTGGCCAATAAATTAAAGCCTTGTTTTAGACTTATTTTATCGGTGAATAAAAAGCCATTCTCGCCAGTAGCAAATGCATTTCCGCAAATTAGAACTCTTAGATCTAATGAGCTTAAGATACTTTTAGGAAGCAAGCCTCCCATTCGTTTTATTAAGGCTTCTGTATTGATTTCGTTTTGAGTAACTTTTACTATCTGACAATATCCTAGCCCTACCGGTTGTTTTAAATTATTATAGAAAATAAAATATCTAAAATCATAGGTAGGTAAGCCTTCTTCTAACGCTCTGAGATATTTTAAACTCAAATAAACATTTTTACCCTCTTGCACCGTATCCCAATCATCCTCATTGAGGTGATCAATAGAATTGAATATTATTGTATCAATTTCTGTAGAAATGGACGAACTTGTTTTGCAATCTGAAATCAAATCTATTTAATTATATCTTGAATGTGTTTATCTAGAACGTCTAGTATAGGTGCTTTGTTCTCTGTAACTTCAAATACAGGCTCCAATTTTTTATTTAAGACCATTACTTGCGGAAAATGTTTCACCAACCCCGATTTCAGCTTATCGCTAAATGCTTTAGAGTTAGGAATATGAGTGAAATTAAATGGATAACGTGCTAGAGATTTATTTACAGTTGCCACATCTTCATCGCTAAATGCAACAAGCATCACATTCTTATTGTCCTTGTATTTTTCAACCAACTGGTTAAGCTCAGGAATTTCACGAATACAATCACCGCACCAGGTAGCCCAAACTACGAGCACGGTTGCTTTGCCTTTTAAGTCTTCTGAAGATAATGTTGAACCATCCAACGTAGCCAAATTAAAGTCTGGAATTGTTTGGTTCTTATCGGAACAGGAAAAAAGTGCCATAGTAGCTAAAATTAGAATGTATTTATACATGTGTTAATGACGACAAGGTTACATCTAATAAAACGAATGACATTAAAAACTTCGACAAGTTTATGTCAAATAAAGCTACAAATAAATTATCTTAAGAGATGAATTTCTCCATTAAAGTAATACCATTTGCTTCTTTTGGGATTGGTAAATTGTACTTTGTAAATGTAAACACCTTGTTGTACAGGCTTTCCATTAAACGTTCCATCCCATTGATTATCCGGATAATCGGAGAAGAATACTTGCTCTCCCCAACGGTTGTAAATTTCTAATTTCATGTCTACAACACCTTGTGTTAAACCACCCAGTCCGAAGTAATCATTAATTAAATCACCGTTTGGACTAAATGCGTTTGGAATAAACACA
>CBDUEX010000269.1:0-3578 GCA_965366305.1 uncultured Bacteroidia bacterium
ATTCAAACTTTCAGAAAAAATGGACTTAAGTGTAAAAGGAAGCTTGGGGAAAAGCAATATTGACATTAGGGAATACTTAACAGATAAGGAAACCTTGCAAGTTTTTCAAGAAGAACACAGCGAACGAATAACCATCGCTTCTCTTGGTGGTAAATTTACCTATTGGTTGCCCAATAATATAGGGCTTTCAGCAGAAGCGGCACTTGGCTATTTATCGCCAGTAGCTAAACTAGGACTAACCTACAGAATTAAGACACTATGAAAAAACTATATATCCTGTTAGCATTGGTAACCTTACTTAGTTGCCAAAAAGAATTTCCTGGTCCTCCAGATTATTCCAACGACGTAGAAGTAGAACTTCAAGAAAAATGGAAATACGCTGTTCCAGATGGTGAAACCGTGTTTTGGACCGGAACGGATGATGCTAAAGTGGTGTTTTTAACAAGAACCAATACTGTGATTACTTCTTACACTTTCAGTTTTGATGGGACATTGATCCACAGTTTTGTCTATCAAGGGATAATTGATGCAGATAAAATGCTTGGTTATCATATTCGTTCTATGAAGGGTGATTGGATAAGTTTTCATACTACTCGTCATACCGTCTTCTTTAATTCAGCAACGGGCACTCACTATCAGTACATTGAAGATGCAGAATACATCCGAGATTCAACAACGAATCACTTCTTAGCTTCCAATGGAATTTGCTATTATCAAAAATTAGACAATCAAAGTAATCTTCTTGTATACCAACTTAGTCTTGCAACCAATACGGCAACGATTTATGATACTTTGGAACAAAACCACAATGACTTTTTAACGAATTTTCATTGTATAGATGAGTTTAAAAATCTAACTAATTCTCAAGATGGTGCTTATACTTTAATTTTCAATAAACTAAGTTATGAGCGATTCAATTCAGTTTATAGGACCAATATTGTAGGGCTGACACTGGATGAAGTTGGACGGAAAGAACGATGGGAATCAAACGACTTATATTTTACTTCAGACTTTATTCGGCCGCCCGAAAAATATCTCATCGAAGATCGGTATTTTTATGCCTTTCAGAATAACATGCTTCAATGTGTAGATTTGCTGAGCCGGGAATTAAAATGGGAGAAACAGTTCAAGAATGGCTCGTCAAGCAACCTTGCTATTGTTGCGGATAATTTAGTTTTAACTGAAGGTGATGGTAATACAGTAGTGGTAAATAAGAAAACGGGAAAGACTATATGGAGCAGAGGATATGGTTACTATCCATACCAAATTGCAGTATCAAGCAAGTTTCTTAGTCTGATTAGCTATAGGGAATTGAACGATGGTTGGGACTACGCAACACAAATGCATGTCATTTATCTCAAAGATGGAAGCGAATTAGTAAGAACCCACAATCCAATAAATCCTGATGGACCGATAGCAACCGATGAAATTGACGGAGGTTTATGTAAAAGTGTTGCAAACAAGGGCAATACCACGTATTGTGCCAATCGCGAATACTTCATGGCATTGAATATTGTTGAGAAGTAGGCAGATTGTGTTTAAATCCAATATATCACCTTTGTACCAATGACCAACCAAGAATTAATATCCAAGTTTTATACCGCTTTTTCTGAAGGAAATGCAAAATCAATGGTGGAATGCTATCACGAAGACATTGTGTTTTATGATCCTGCTTTTGGTGAACTCAAGGGGAAACGTGCTATGAAAATGTGGGAAATGTTACTGTCTCAAAAATCAGCTGCCACTAAAATTACGTTCAGTAATATTCAAACAACATCAGACCTTGGAAGCGTCGATTGGGTCGCCGAATATGTTTTTGGCAAGAAGAAACGAAAAGTGGTAAACAAGGTGCATGCTGATTTTAAATTTAGCGATGGAAAAATAATTGAACATACCGATACCTTTAACATTTGGAAATGGTCGCAACAAGCAATGGGTCTGCCTGGTTACTTGCTCGGATGGACTTCTTTTATGAAAGCTAAAATTCAACAAACAACCAACCGTAGATTGGATGAATTTATAAAGAAAAACAATTAATTTTTTTCTTTGCTAAGGCGTAAAGCTAGCCTTCTTCTTATCTAAAATAGCTTGATTAAATGCAACGTCGTCATCAGAATAATTGCTTTCATGGTGCAGATGATATACCAAACAATGGTGACGCACCGAATTGAAATGAATTCCATGTTGATTAAACCGCCATTCAACATCTACATCTTCGCCGATTCCTGCTTTGGTATACTGCTCGTCAAAACCATCGATAGCTTCCAAATCAGTTTTATAAACTGCCCAATTACAGCCCCACATACCTCCACGAGACTTTACTTTGGTAAATGGTAGATACAATCCATACTTAACCCGCTTGCAACCGTGTAAAATGAAATCACACACATTCAGTTTACTCAAATTTTTGGATGAATAAATTTTCTTAGTAAGCGATTCACTTAGCATTACTCTTCTCCCAAATACAGGGTGCTTGGGTTTAGTGTGCTGAATACACTGTTTCAACCAATGTGCATGAGGAATGCAATCTCCATCTAAAAATGCAATTAGTTTACTTTGTGCTTGCTTTACAGCCCTGTTCAACATTTCATTCTTGCGAAAACCGTCGTTCTCTTTTTGACTCAAGAGTACAATCTTAAAAGGCATTTCTTCTTGAATCTTACCTACAAAAATGGGAGTTTCTGAAGCGTTGTCGTCTTCAGCTATAATCACTTCAATAGGCGGCGAGCTTTGCTTTTTTAATGCCAGCAATAAGAGCTCTAAGGCAGCAATATTCTTGTAATACGATATGATTACTGAAGCGGTCAAAGTGCAAATGTAATAGCAAAGTAAAAACGAGACGAATAGATTGTTAAGAACCTTTGATTACCTATTTTTGATTACAGTTGAACTAGTTAACTATAAATGAAACCGTATCTCTTTTTTTTATCTGTGCTTTTGCTTTTTGGAGTGAATAGCTATGGACAAGAAATTTGTAACAACGGCATAGATGATGATAACGATGGTTTAATCGATTTAAATGATAGCATAGATTGCTATTGCGAAACCGTTGGTACTAGTTCGATAATCCCAAACCCTTCGTTTGAGGAAACGATATGCTGTCCCAATTCATTCAGTCAACTAGAATGTGCTAAAAATTGGGAGCAGGCGTCCGCTGCTACTTCCGATTACTTTAATGTCTGCGGATATCTTGCCCCTTTTGGAAGTGGGAGCCCAGGTGGAAGAACCCCCATAATGCCAGTTTTAAACGGGGAAGGCTATGTTGGTTTTCATGACATCTATTCTGGAGGTACCGCGATTTACAAAGAGTATGTTGGAACTGAGTTGACTCAAAACATGGAAATTGGTGTCGAGTATCAAATTCAATTTTATGTGGCACAAGTTAATGGTCGACTTGATTTGCCTATGGCTTTATTTGCTACTGAAGACGTGACTAATTTGCCATTTGGCGGCAGTGATTATTATATCGGTTGTCCAACCAACGTACCTGGATGGGATGAATTAAGTGAAATCACAACTCAACTGCTCGACAGCCAATGGGTGCAATGTAGCATGATATTTACGCCATCTAAAGCGTA
>CBDUEX010000270.1:0-3576 GCA_965366305.1 uncultured Bacteroidia bacterium
GCTCATGTATTGAATAACCGGATCTGCGGCAATGCCAACGTTGTCTTGTGGTTGATATGTTCTTGGTCCTCTATCTGAATCTAAGCTGGTTCTATTGAAAACAGATGTTTTATCACGGCTAATCGTTTGTGGCGTTATCCCATGTTCTTCATTATATTTCGTTTGAAGAATTCGGCGTCGCTCAGTTTCTTCTATAGTTACCCGCATGCTCTCTGTAATTTTGTCGGCATACATTATTACTTTGCCATTTACGTTTCGAGCTGCTCTACCAACAGTTTGAACCAAGCTACGAACACTTCTTAAGAATCCTTCTTTGTCTGCATCTAATATTGCAACTAAGCTTACTTCTGGTAAATCTAATCCCTCTCTTAATAGATTAACACCTATAAGAACATCAATATCTCCAGCTCTTAATCGTTCCAAAATTTCAACACGGTCTAATGTTTTTACTTCCGAATGAATATAGGTAGCTGAGATTCCAAGATTTCGAATGTACTTGTCCATTTCTTCTGCCATTCTCTTGGTAAGTGTAGTTACTAAAACTCGATCACCCATTTGAACACGTTCATCAATTTGGTCCAAAAGATCATCTACTTGATTTACACACGGTCTAACTTCTATAATAGGATCCAATAACCCAGTTGGTCGAATCACCTGCTCTACAATTACTCCTTCACTTTCTTGAATTTCATAATCTGCAGGAGTTGCACTAACATAAACTACTTGATTGGTGACTTCTGTAAATTCTTCAAACTTCAAAGGCCTATTGTCTAATGCAGCGGGAAGTCTAAAACCATAATCCACTAGATTTATTTTTCTACTTCTATCTCCACCATACATCGCACGCACTTGAGGTAAGGTAACATGGCTTTCATCCACAATCATCAGGTAGTCATCAGGAAAATAATCCAACAAACAGAATGGTCGCTGCCCTGCGGTTCTTCCATCCATGTATCTGCTATAGTTTTCTATGCCATTGCAATAACCAAGTTCACGCATCATTTCCATATCGAATTCGGTGCGTTGTTCTATTCGTTTTGCTTCAAGCGGTTTCTGAATTTCTTTAAAGTATTCTACCTGTTTCACCATGTCATCTTGAATCATAGTGATGGCATTTTTAAGACGATCTTGTGGCGTTACAAAAAGATTTGCCGGAAAGATGGCGGCATTTTCCATGCTCTCTATTCTGCTGCCTGAAACAGGGTCTATCATTTCAATTTCCTCAATTTCATTGCCAAAGAAACCAACTCGAATAGCAACATCATCATAGGCTAGAAATATATCTACGGTGTCTCCTTTTACTCGAAAGGTTCCTCGTTTAAACTCTGCTGCAGTTCTTGAATACAAGCTGCCAACCAAAGCGTGCAATAACGTATTTCGAGCAATTTTTTGTCCTTTGTTAATTCGAATAATACTGTCTTCGTAATCATTCGGATTTCCCGCACCATAAATACACGACACAGAAGCAACTACAATGATGTCTCTTCTTCCACTAAGTAAAGCGGATGTAGTTTGCAATCGCATTTTTTCAATTTCTTCATTGATATTTAAGTCTTTTTCAATGAAGGTATTCGTAGTTGGGATAAATGCTTCTGGTTGATAGTAATCGTAATAAGAAACGAAGTATTGCACTGAATTTTCGGGAAAGAAATTCTTGAACTCTCCATACAATTGAGCAACTAATGTTTTGTTATGGCTTACAATAATGGTTGGTTTTTGAACTTGTTGAATAACATTAGCCATTGTAAATGTCTTTCCAGACCCAGTAACCCCAAGTAAGGTTTGAGCTGGTAAACCATCATTTAATCCACTGACAAGTTTTTCAATTGCTTGAGGCTGATCACCAGTAGGTTCAAAAGGAGAATGAATTTTAAAAGACATGACGCGAATTTAGGACTTCATTAGGGTTATTCTGTCACCTCAGGTATATAATTTAGTCTTTGTTTAGCTGAATAATATCATAGGTCTTTGCAGCCCCTAACAACATGCTGTACATTTTACCTTTGTAGTTAATTTGAATCATATTTTGTTGATTCGGAAATTTATCAATGAGTAGAGTATTCTGCATCGCAACAGTTTTTAACTTTTGACTACATTTTAAAGGTGCAAAGTGAATAATTGCTTCGCTAAAATTCACTTCAATAATGGCCACTTTTAAGGATTGGTTTTTGCCATTAAATTGAAGCGAGCTATTCTTTTTTATATACTTGTTTATCAGTTCTTTATGATTGTCAATCGTGCTTGATTCTAAGTGTATTTCTTCTTCAGAAAATGCCGTTAATACGCCTTCTAAATGTTCTGTATCTGTTCTCCAAGTACACTCAAATTCTTTGTTATCCTCGTTATACGTCATATTCATCCATGAAGTATGAAAATCATGAGATGGGGTAAATAGGTAGACAAAAAGTAAAATTATATCCAATAGCACCTTCCAAAATTAAGTATTTGCTTTTCTTTGTTATTCTATTTTTATAATGAAGAAACCAACAAGTTTATTTCTGCTAGCATTTATCTGCCTAAGTTTTGGAGCGTTAGCTCAACAAAACACCAATCAAAACAAGTTCAGACAACTTGGCCAAGAACTACCTACGCCTAATGTTTATCGTACCGCAAGTGGTGCTCCAGGTCATATGTATTGGCAACAACAAGCCGATTATGTGATGGACATTACGTTAGACGATGAGAATCAACGGGTGTATGGAGTCGAAGAAATTACCTACAGCAACAATTCGCCAGATCAGCTCGAATACTTATGGGTTCAACTCGATCAAAATATGAGAAGCCCAACATCCCAAACATATCAAATTCAAACAGGAAAAATTGATGACGGAATGGGTTTGAGAGAATACTTTAATCTGTTTCACACATTTCCAGGTGGATTCAATTTGGATTATGTGCAAGATGCAAGTGGTGCAGACTTCGATGTTAAAGTAAATCATACCATGATGCGGATTAATTTAGACTCGCCTCTAAAACCAGGGAAGTCAATAAAAATTAATATCAAATGGTGGTATAACATCAACGACAGAATGGAAATTGGTGGTAGAAGTGGCTACGAATATTTTAAAGAAGATGAAAACTACCTGTATACTATAGCACAGTTTTTTCCAAGAATGGCTGTTTATAGCGATGTGGAAGGATGGCAGAACAAGCAATTCTTAGGGAGAGGTGAGTTTACCTTACCTTTTGGAGATTATAATGTAAAACTAACGGTCCCTGCTGATATGATTGTTGGTGCTACTGGAGAAATACAAAATAAAAATGAGGTGCTAACGGCAGAACAAATTGCTCGTTTAGAAAAAGCGAAAACAGCAACTTCCCCTGTTTTAATTGTCACTCAAGATGAAGCAGTGATCACCGAATCGAGTCGCTTGAAAACATCAAAAACATGGCACTTTAAAGCAGAAAATGTAAGAGATTTTGGATGGTCTGCGAGTCGCAAGTTCATTTGGGATGCCCAAGGTGTTCAATTTGGAGATAGAACAGTGCTGGCGATGTCATTGTATCCAAAAGAAGGTAACCCGATGTGGGAAATGTATAGCACAAAAGCAATTGTTCTTACCTTAGAAACGTATT
>CBDUEX010000271.1:0-3508 GCA_965366305.1 uncultured Bacteroidia bacterium
AAAAAAGATACTTCGAACCGAGGAAGCTATTATTGAATTGAAGGAGTTAACCAAGCCTATTTCTCCCGAAAATGCCATTGGTAGAATTAGCAGAATGGATGCTATAAACAACCGAAGCGTTAATGAAGCAGCTCTTCGCCAAACCGAGCAAAGCATTATCAAATTAAAAAAAGCGTTGTTGGACATTGATTCACCTACCTTTGGAGTCTGCAAAAAATGCGGTGCGGATATTCAATTGGGTCGGCTAAAATTTAGACCCGAAAGTGTATTTTGCATGAACTGCGTTCAACAATAAATGGCATTATTCAATCACAACTAACAACAAATACAACCAACACTATGAGTAACCTACTAGATAAACCATCGCCAGAAGCCAAAGCTCTTTCGCTTTATTTAATGGCTTATAAAAACACAAGTCCTGTAATTAAAGAAAAATACAAACGCATTAAAAAGCAATGGAGTCGCGTTCTTAGCGGAGAGATAAGCACTACCGATTACACGCAAGAAGTGCAAGATACCCTTACTTCTTATGGAGGTTATGCTCAAGTAATTGAAAAAACAGTCAAATTCTATATTGACAAAACGGGTCAATGGTCGCTCCAAGGCGATGACCAATATTGTGTAGATGCACAAAAAGTTGCAGACGAAATCTTAAAAGAAGGCGACGGTGAATAAAATTTCACCCAAGCATCTAAGAAACTAAGCATCTAAAAATCTTATTTTCCATAAATAACTCTATTATATTCGCTTAACATTGGAAGGGGACAAAACAAAATTCAAGAAAAATAACTGGTTACTCTACCTTCTTATTCTACTTGTATGCTCATTGGGATATTATGGAAGCAATCGATTTATCCAACGCAATGAGGCTGAGATTTCTGCGATAGAATTAAAGGATGCTCATAACCGATCCAAACAAATCGTTTACAACTCGGTAAATGTTTTTGCTGCAATTGCGTCTGGGTTACAAGCCTATACCAATTCTGCCGAAACCTTACCAACCGCTCGAGAACTTCAGCACTTTGTAAACCAACAGCTTACCCAAGTAAATTACGATGCTCCAATTGTAGTTTCATTTATTGACACCAATCACACGTTTATATACTCCTTCACTCGCGACTCCATAAATCCTTACAACATTGTAGGAACTTCAGTTGCTAGTCTTAGAAATACTACTCAAATAAAACAACTCAACGAGCTGTTTAAAACGGAAGCCTTAAAAATATTCCCACCTCTTAATTTGCTGGAAGGTTGGGTAGGTATTCCTATCAACTTTAGAGTGAGAAGGGAAGGAATTACATTGGGTTACATCGCTGCCATTGTTCAGTTTAAGTCATTGGCTAATAGCTTGTACACTTCCGAATTAAGCAATACATTTATTCATAAATTTAGTATAAATGATATTCCATTCGACCGTGAACAGGTGTACGATGGAAGTACCAAATACCACACCGCGATTGATCCCAAAAGTTACAAAAACTTTGAGCTAGATTCTTCTGATTTTATGTATTCTAAGCTTGCTCTTTACGGACAAGAATTAACCATTGGCACAGGAAGAAACACGAACAATAAAAATTATACCAATAAGATAAGCCAAATAATCCTAGCACTGTTTTTTCTTAACCTTGCTATTTTCTCTTTCATTTTGCTCCGGTTATTTCGAAGACAAAAACATTTGGTAAATATTACGAAAGAATCGAATGAACGGTTGCGAGTAAACCAATCTGTTATCAATCAACAAAATGCTCAACTAGTAAAACTAAATGCAACCAAAGATCGGTTTTTCTCCATTATCGCTCACGATTTGAGAGGACCACTTGGTTCACTTTCGGGATTAATAGAATTGATACAAGAAGATGAATCATTAGAACCTGGATTAAAAGGGCTGATGGGTCAGTTGCAAGATGCAACTAAATCTACTACCGATTTACTCGACAGTTTATTGAAATGGTCTATGTCTCAAACAGGTGATATCCCTTTTACTCCTGAAAAATTAGACCTCAAAAACACCTTAGCTTCTACCGTTGGTTTGGTACAATCGATGGCCACCAATAAGGAAATTAAAATTGAAAATCTTGTGGATGACAATGTGGTTGTTTATGCAGATAAAAACATGCTGTCAACTGTGGTTCGTAATCTTATTTCCAATGCCATTAAATTCACCCATAAAATGGGCAAAATAAAAATTTATTCAAAAGCGAATGAGGCCAACACCTTCATCTATATTGAAGACAGTGGTATTGGCATGAGTCAGACCCAAGTAGATGCCTTGTTTGCCATGGAAAATCACAAAAACAGTAAAGGTACTTCGGGAGAAATGGGCACTGGTTTAGGACTTATTGTAAGTAAGGAGTTTATTGACAAGCACAATGGAAAGCTTACTGTTGAAAGTACAGTTGATGTGGGAACCACATTTATCATATCCATTCCGAATACTACTACCTAAAATCTAGCGTATCGCTTTCAATCATTTCCACAGTGCGTTTCATTTTCTTTTGAATCACGCTAAAGTGATGTTGGTCATCTTCGGTTACGAATGTGATGGCTTCACCCGGATTTTCTGCTCTCCCAGTTCTTCCAATTCGATGCACGAAATCTTTTGGAGATCGAGGCAACTCATAATTGATAACGTGTGGCAAAAAGGCAATGTCAATTCCTCTGGCAAGTAAGTCGGTAGACACCAATACTCGTAATTTACCACTTGTAAATTTGGTTAGTGAATCTCTCCTACTCCCTTGGCTTTTTTTACTGTGGATTGCTGCCGCATCTACCCCATTTTTTCGCAATTTATCTGCTACTAAATCTGCTTGATATACCGAAGAAGTAAAAACCAACACTTGCTTCCAGTCATTGCTTTTAATGAGATGGCGTAGCAACGGCCCCTTCTTTTCTGGAGTAACGGCATACGCTACTTGGTTGATTAGTGCTATATCAACCTTTTCTGCTTCCACCTTTACTACGGTAGGATCAGTGAGTAAAAGACGCTCTATTGCTTGTACTTCTGGGCTTAAGGTTGCCGAGAACAATAAGTTCTGACGTTTCTTAGGTAGCAGAGCAAAAATTCGATCCATTTCATCTTTGAATCCCAAGTTGAGCATCTTATCGGCCTCATCAAGAATTAAAGTAGTGAGACTCTCAAAGTGCATTGCATTGGACTCCTTTAGTTCCAATAATCGTCCAGGAGTAGCTACCAATACATTGATGTGTTGCATTCCCATCATTTGTGGGTTGATAGAAACACCACCATGTACCGCCATCGATTTCAAACGAAAAGGCAGCTCTTCAGAAAACGAACGAAACACCTCTTCTACTTGCCCAGCTAATTCTCTTGTGGGAACCAAAACTAACACATTGATGTGCCTGTTTTTGGTAGTAGTAATACTTTCTAAGTTTTGAATTACGGGCAAGGCATATGCTGCTGTTTTCCCCGAACCTGTAGGTGCAATTCCAAGCACATCTTTGCCTTTCAGAATTACAGGAATGGCCTGCACCTGAATGGGAGTTGGGT
>CBDUEX010000272.1:0-3507 GCA_965366305.1 uncultured Bacteroidia bacterium
GCTTACCAGCACCGGAAAGGAAGTGTTGTCTGAAAAGGTACAATTTGGAGAATCTCTAAACGTAGAATCCCTTACTTCAGGAAACTACTATTTGATTTTAACTATTGATAATCAACATGTTGCACAAAAAATAACATTAACGAAATGAAAAATCTAGTCACACTAATATTCAGTATAGCTACACTGTGTACATACGCACAGAAAACAGAAATCAATACCATTCGAACCATAAAAAGCTTAAGTGCTCCAAGTGTGGTTAACGTGAGTGACCTGCCTGATGCAGTTAAAGTAGATTTATACAACGTATCCCCTCCAAATGAACACAAAGAAGTTGTCACAGATGAACTTTATGAATTTGAAGTAAATCCAGGCAACTTATTTGTGAATCGGAGAAATAAAATGGAAGTTCCACCTATTGTAAAAGGGGGATTTGAAACTTCTTTTAGAAACTATATGCCAAACGATGATGATGTTGCCATTTCAAATCAAGGCATGGTAGTAGCAATGACCAATAGCTATGTTTCGATTTACGATGAACATGGAAACCAGGTGAAGCAAGTCACAGATCTTGATTTCTTTAACGTGCCTGTTCCCACAGGATTAGACAACGTTAATGTTTTTGACCCTCACGTAAGCTACGACCCTATTCGAGATAGATGGATTGCCGTGATAGACTATATTAATTATAATTCTAACATTGTATACGACCTCAAATCAAGTAATATTTCACTTGGTTTTAGTAAGACGAGTGACCCTACTGGAGAATGGAATTTCTACCACATTAATTCGTATTATAAAATTGGTCCTTTTAGTGTAGGATTAGATTACCCAGAATTGGCATTTACAGAAACGGAACTGATTGTTACCGGAAATTTAACACGCTTTAACGGCGAAGGAACCAGACATACAGTCCTTTATCAGATTCCATTCGAAAAAGGTTATGCAGGTGAGAGCCTAGATATGGCAACGCATATCATGGAAAATTATCCTGGGTTTAGAGCATGTTCTAATCGATTTGGTTCTCCAAGTGATAAGCTTTACTTAATTCATTCTTCTGCAAATGCTCCTTCCTTAGGAACTAGAACGCTTGATTTTGCATATTTGGATGGCACAATTGAACAAAATGGTAAAATTACTTATGTCTATAATTTGAACATGGATAAGTACTATTATGAACCTCCACATGCCAGTCAGAAAGGTTCATCTATTCAGTTTAACATTCAAAAATGTGTTTTTAGAAGTGGATTTGCAGACGGCAATAAAATATATGCAGTTCAAAGTACCATGCACAATGGAAACGCAGCCTTGTATTATCTAGTGCTAGAAGTGGATGCTAATGATCCTGAATTCTCAAAAGTTTCCACGAGAATAATTAGTGAAGATGATAAGCACATTGCTTTTGGCTCTATTGGATTTGCAGGAGTAAAAGACAGCAGAGGTGTTAATGCCATAGCCATAGGTTGTTGTTATGCTTCACCAGACCACTATCCTGGAATTGGAATGTATTACATTACTCCCGATGGTGATGTAAGTGATATGGTGGTTGTAAAAGAAGGAGAGTTCAGATTAAATTGGCCATCTCAAAGTGGTGATGTTGGTCGGTGGGGCGACTATACCGACATTGCAGAAAGGTATAATTTTCCCGGAGAATTGTGGGTAGCTGGAGGTTATGGTAGAACGGACGGACGGTCTGGGTCTTACGTAGGAAAAGTAGTAGTTAATTCTCATTCTGCGGAAATTGAGGAAACTGAAATTGGCTCAGGAAAGGTATATCCAAACCCTGCTCAAAACTACATTAGTGCTGATTTTGAAATAGCAACAAAAGGGATGTATCACGTTACGCTTTATGGGCTTGATGGCAAGAAGGTTTCGGTATTAAAATCTAAAATATTAAAAGAAGGAGTTGCCACTTTTGGTGCAGATATTAGTGCCATTAAAAATGGGTTTTATTTACTTAAAATTGAAGGCGAAGAAGGCGGTGTAGTGTATTCCGAAAAACTAGTAGTGCAACACTAATTGATATCCCAAAATTGATAAAGCTTGTTGATCATCCAATCTTCATTGCTATCAATTTTTTCATCAGCTTTTACCATTTTAAGTGCAAATTTTAAAAACTCAATTCGTTCCTTTTCAATAGAATCGGCGTAGAAGTCTTCCGCACATTTTTGTAGCAGTAATGGGTAATCTTCAGGGTTTGAAGAACTTAATTCTTCCATGGCATGTTCTAGATTTCCACCTAAAGGAAATTTCTCTTTAATGTAATCCACAATAACTTGACCTTCTCTTGGGTCGAACTCGCCATCTACCATAGCTAGTATGTATAGAATCTCGTATCCAGCAATATCCTTGTTTTTTCTGCTCATGTAACCATTGTATATGCAAGTTTATCTATTTTTGAGCAGTATGAGAAAGTTTGTTGCAACAATTTTATTTGTGTCGCTGTTTATCACTTCAAACGGTCAAGATTTTGGTGCTTCAGTGTTGGTTGGAGCTAATTTTAGTCAGATTGATGGAGATCAATTTGCAGGATACAATAAGTTAGGTTTAAATGTGGGTATTGAAATTGACAGAGCAATCAATAGCGATTGGGAAGCAGCATTTGAGATAAGATTTAGCATGAAGGGAAGCAAAAAAGTAATTGATCCTGATGTGTATGAACCCACCTTAAGAATAAGCTACCATTACCTTGAAGTTCCACTAATTGTAAAGTATACAGCCATTGAAGCTTTGACTCCTTATTCTGGGATTAGTGTTGGTGTTAATGTATATAATGAACGAGATGACAATGGAATAATAACAGAAGAAGAAAAGCTTAAATCAACTGAGATTGGTTTTATTTTAGGAGCTACTTATAATTTTACGGATGAGTTTGGAATTGATTTAAGACATAGTTATTCGCTATTCTCGGTGCGTGATTATCCGATTATCGTGAACAGTCCAACATGGTTTGGAAGAGCAGGATGGTACAACAGATTGTTTACTGTTGGGTTAAAATACCAGTTTAATTGATAGTTATTTTTTTGGCTAAAGCTTTCCGCTTTTTAAGTGTAAATCGCGTTGAGGGAAAGGAATAGTGACATCGTGTTCTCTAAAAGCCGCGTCAATCATATATCGCAAATCACTCTTTACAATTTCAATTAGAAATAAGTGACTCGACCAGAATACCAACTCAAAGTTGAGACTAGAATCTCCAAAATCTCTAAAAAATACGATTGGTTCGGGATTGGTGATTACTTTATTGTGTTTCCAAGCAGCTTCAATTAGCAGTCTCTTCACAAGTGCAACGTCCGATCCATAGGCAACTCCAACTTTAATATTGAACCGTGTAACGGGGTCGTTAGAACTCCAATTGATTAGTTTTTCACTGACCAATTTGTGATTTGGAATTATCATAGCAATGCCTTCTCTACTTTCTACTTTACTTGTACGTAATCCAATTTCTTTTACGCGGGCAACTATGTTGTCTACTTCTACAATATCATTCACTCGAATGGACGGTTCAATGAG
>CBDUEX010000273.1:0-3475 GCA_965366305.1 uncultured Bacteroidia bacterium
ATGACTGTCAATACCACGTATATCTGCACTAACTAATACATCAGCAGCTAATAATGCATCTTGCTCTACACAACCCATTGATAGGAAGACGTCTACTGCTATTTTTTCTAATTGATCTTTAGTGAAAACCTGCATTTAATCACAAATATGCAGCTTTTTTTAACTATGTAAACTGTTGATATTAAATTGTTTATAATTTAGTTTCGAAGTAATTTTTATTTTTTTTAACGAAGTATGCAACATATTTGCAAGGCAACAGGTCTTCCAATTGAATAAAAAAACTAACCGTACAACCAATTACCACTTGAACGAGGATGAAATCATTAAAGGATGTATCGATAATGATGTGCATTTTCAACAAATGTTGTACGAGCGGTTTGCCCCAAAAATGATGGGAGTAAGTTTAAGATATTGCAATAGTAAAATGGAAGCAGAAGATGTGCTTCAAGATGCCTTTATCAAAATTTTTGATAAGATAGGGACCTTTAGAAAACAAGGTTCTTTTGAAGGCTGGATTCGAAAAATTGTCGTTTACACTGCATTAAAAAGCAATGATAAGCGAGTAAAGAAATTTGAACCTGGTGATATCGAAAATGTTAAAGAGCAATCATTTGATGCTACTGCAATTAGCAAAATGGAAACAAAGAACTTACTTAGTATACTGCAACAACTACCAGAAGGATACAAAACAGTATTTAACTTGTACGCAGTTGAAGGATACAGCCACAAAGAAATTGGGGATATGCTTAACATATCTGAGGTTACTTCAAGAACTCAGTATAGCAGAGCAAAACAACATTTAATAAAACTACTCACCAAATACGGTATAACCAGATAATGAGTGAAATGATGGAAAATATAATTAAAGAAAAGTTTAACAATTTCGAAGTTGCACCAAGTGCAGGGTTATTCGATGCTATTGTAGCTAAACGAAAACAGAAAAAACGTCTTATTTGGATTTGGAGTGCTGCTTCAATCCTTTTAATTGGTGCTGCCTATTTAGGGTTTAATAGTATCAATCAACCTACGCAAAATGTGAATCCAATTGTGGAGCAAGAATCCAATTCTTCTGACAAGCAGGCAACTAATCAATTGAATGAAGACGAAACTGCTGCATTTAATCAAACAACAGAATTAGATGCTCCTTTTGAAGAGGCACCAATTTCAATTGATCAAGATTACGTTCAATCTCCTGCTTCAAACAAAGTGTTGAGCGAGGGAAATCCGAGACCAATAAAACAAACTACACCAAAAATTGCTCAAGAAGTTCCTCAAAAAGTGGAGGAAGCACCAGTTAAAGACAAAAGTCTTGCTGAGAAATTCTTGGAAATTGTAAAGTCTGAGAAAAATAACGATATCAAAAAAGCAAAATTCTTTGTAAAAGACAAAGAGCTTGTTGTAGACGCTCCTAGAAAAAGTGTTAAAACAGAATTACCAGCTATTGAAAATGATAACTCTTCTGATACTAAAAGCGATAATAACAATTCTCCTGCTAACAGCGGAGACAAACCAGATGTTACAGACCCACTTGATGATGATTTAGGAGGCGAAAATCCGAAACTTAGTAAATGGAGTATTGCAATTACTGGGGGACCAGGCGTAGGCGGCAGAATGTTAACTGGCGACCAATCGATGATGGACGCTCGTACTGCCGCGGAGTCTTCAAAACTATCTTATGGTTTTGATTTTAGAACAAGCTATGCATTTAGCCCATTATGGAATATTCAAACTGGTATTAACTATACGCAACGAAATGAAAATTTCAATCATGTGGTAACTTCTACTCAAGTAAATACACGCAAAGAATCGAAAGAGATTACTATAATTCACCCTGTTTTAGGTGAAATTAAAAAAGAAGTTGAATATACCGTTTCAGATACTGTTCACACTTCAAATGCTACATCAGCCAATAATAAATATACAAGTGTCTCTGTTCCATTAAGTATAGAACGCATGTTCTTATTCGGACAGAAATTTGCAATCATGGCTAGAACAGGGATTCAGTTTGGAATTAACTCAAGTGCATCAGGACTTACAATCAATCAAGAAAATGATGCAGTTTCAATGAGCACTCAACCTTATAAACAGGCAGGTGTAAATAGAATCGAACTTGGAATAGGTGCTGCTTATCGTGTAAACAATCGACTAACAATTCTTGTTTATCCGCAAGGAAACGTAGCATTGCAATCTGTTTACAAGAAATCAGCGTTTGTAGAACAACGAGATTTTGGATTGTATACGCAATTAGGACTAAAAATAGATCTGTAAATTGAAATACCCCTTCTTAATAACCTTATTAATTTCTAGCATTTCAATGCTTGCACAAAATAGCTATGAAACAATTGGAAACGATCATAAGTTAAGGGTAAATTCAAATGGAATTCTTGGGATTGACTTAACTACACTTAGTCCTTCTTCGTACCAAGAAGGCACTTCAAATAACTACCTCAACCAAGCAGGTTTATGGATTGTTGCAGAAGATTACAACGGTAATTTTTACACGTCAATACAACATGTAAAAGCTTTGGATTCTTTCGATTTTTGGCCCGGACCTGTAGACACGCTTACAGGACAAACAGGTTCTGTTTCTGAATGGAATAAAGTTTGGCCAATGTCAAAGCAAATGATTGAGCAACATCAAGAAAGCTATAACAAAACTGGTTATACTATTCCAGATGAAATCGCCACTTGGCCGGTAGCTGGTGGTAATGGTTTTAGCAAATACCTTGCTCCGTTTATCGACGCAAATAATAATGCGATTTATGATCCAGAAAATGGCGATTACCCTTTCATTATTGGTGATAACGCAGTGTATTGTATTTTCAATGATTTGGCGGATGAGCACACTGCATCATTTGGAGTAGAAATTGGCTTAGAAATTCAACTCATGGCCTATACCGTAGAAAATTCGAATACTATATTTCTTCAATACTTTATAGTATCTCGAAAATCACTTCCATATAAAAATATTAAGGTTGGATTTTTCATGGGTGGTGAATGTGGGTATAATCAAGATAATTATGCCGGAACTTTCTCAAACTATCCTGTATCAACCTATATTTATAATGGAGACGATATTGATGAAGGATATTTTGGTGCTGAAACCCCATATACTTATTGTGTATTTTTAAATGAAAACTTAGCAGAAAGCATTGCGTTTGACAATGGTAAAGAAAAAAACGGAAAACCAACCTCAAATGCTGATTATCAGAACTATATGAACACGAAATGGAGAGATGGTTCTGAATTAACTCAAGGAGGAAACGGACAAAATTCAGGCACTCCGTATAGCTATATTTTTGATGGATCTGGTGCACCAAATTGGATCGAAGAAGGGAACACGAATGTGGGTGCTAGAAATATCGTGGGCATTATTAATACGGGACCATTAAACAAGAATGATCATTTTAAATTAGATGTCGGCATTGGAGCTGGAACAATTTCTGATTTTAGCACCATCAAGATAGTGAATGAA
>CBDUEX010000274.1:0-3463 GCA_965366305.1 uncultured Bacteroidia bacterium
TCTCCTGCTGTTTGACATTCACCGGTAGCAACTATGGTATAGTTTTCAGGGAGTGAAACACGTACTTTAAACGATCCAAATTCAGAATAGAACTCACCTTGATTTAAGTACGGCATTGGGTTCCATCCATTTACGTCGTATACTGCAGGTTTCGGATACCATTGCGTTATAAAATAATCTTGATTTTTATGCCCTAATCTTGAGAATACTTTTGGAATTTTAACCCGAAAAGGGGTAAACAACACTGCTTTTTGTCCCGGAGCTAATGGCTTGTTTAATACTACCTTAATGACATCGATATCTGAAGTTGGAACAATTTTCAAACTCGCTCCACCCGATTTAAAATTGAGGCTGTCCAAATAACCTCTATCACGCTCCTTACTGAAGTAAAAATCCATGTCGCCATTTTCTTCTACTTGCTTCGCAAATGCTGTGTTTATCGATTTGTAAGCATTGGGCCAAATATGAAAATAGATGGTGTCGAGTGTAGCGGGGCTATTATTGTGATAGGTAATTGCAATTTCTCCATTAAGAAAATGATGCTTATCATCAAGCTTCACATCGATGAG
Organism: uncultured Bacteroidia bacterium; assembly: GCA_965366305.1. Lineage (GTDB taxonomy): Bacteria > Bacteroidota > Bacteroidia > NS11-12g > UBA9320 > UBA9320. The sequence goes on from CBDUEX010000274.1 coordinate 570, forward strand.
GTAATCAACTTTCTGTTGCCAGTTCGATTGCGACTTTAGTTGAGCGTTGGTTACGATAAAGCAAAGTATAGCTAAGAATACAAAAAGATATTTACGCATGTTGAAGATAATATGTTGGCAAAATAAAGGGTTAAAGCTAATACAGGCGACTAAATATAATCAACATAGTGTAGCTTTGAATTGAAACCAGCGAAATAAATGGACAGAAACGAATTTTTTAGTGATGGAATGGAAGAGAAAGCTCGCAACTTTGAGAAACAATTAGCGAGTGGAGAGAATTTTTTCTTTGATACAGATGAGCTAGAAGAAATAATTGACTTCTATCTTGATTTTGACGAATTTGGAAAAGCGAATAAGGCCATTGACTATGGTTTATCTATTTACCCCTTCGAAATTTTCTATCAAATTAAAAAGGCTGAAGTTGCTATAGCTCGAAAGGATATAAAAAAAGCTATTCGCATTTTGGAAGCAGCAAAAGCTATTGAGCCAAACAATGCAGAAATTGCTAAAACGTTAGGCGACTGTTACAGTATAACGATGCAGCACAAACGTGCTACAGACTGCTACTTATTTGCACTTAATCAAGGGCTTGATAAGGAAGAAATGTATTTAAGACTTGCTCGGATTCATTATTTGATTAACAATCCCAAAAAGGCAATGTCGTACATCAACTCGATTCCTTCAGATTACGTTTTTGATGAATTTGCGTTGCAAGAGTTCATCAAACTGTTTTTTGACTTTGCTCAATATAAGCAAGCAATTACATTTTTAGAGAAGGTGTTGGATGAAGATCCATACAATTATTCGGCATGGTATTTTAAAGGCTTAACGTATCAAAAAATAGAAGATTATACTAAAGCAATAAGTGCATTCGAATTTTGTATTGCCATTGATGATACGAATACCATGGGTCATCTCGGGAAGGGAAACAGCCTTATGGAATTGAAGCAATATGAACTGGCAATAGATTCTTTTAAGCTTTCTCTCGATAATGATGAAAGCGATGCAGAAGTGCTTTGCAACATCGCTGAATGTTTCGAAAACTTAGAAAATTATAGTTCATCTAAGTATTATTATTTAAGAGCTATTAAGACCGACAAATATTTATCAGATGCCTTTTTTGGATTGGCTATGATTTACAAAAAGCAAAACAAGCTTAGAGATGCTGAAAAGAACTTACAAAAAGCAATTGACTTAGATAGTTTCGAAAGTATTTATCACATAGAACTTGCTGAAGTTTATTTATTGATAGAAAACAAGGATCGCTGTTTCTTTCACTATCAGCAAGCATACGATATTGATCCAGACACAACTGAAATAGTATTGGATTATGCTCATGCTTATTTCGATTTTAAAGAAACACAAAAAGCTGTTGACCTACTACAGGAACACTTAGAAAACTATGATGACGATTATCGTATTAGCTACCGAATAGCGTCGTATTTATTCACTTTAGGAAGGTATGAAATTGGTTATAATTATCTGCATTCTGCATTGCAACAAAAACCAACTGAATATTTTCTATTGTATGAATATGCTCCTTTTTTAGAAAATATGGAAAACGTTACAAATATCATAGATTTGTACACTCAAAGAACCAATGATTAATCCAGAATTTAACTTAAAAAATATTCCTGTTCGAACTCAAAAACCACGAGAAAGTGGTTTGTCGATGATAATGGACAAAGGTCTGAGTATAAACGAAGCTGAAAACTTTCTTGATGTTGCAGCCGATTATTCTGATATAATTAAATTAGGGTTCGGCACCAGTGCTGTAACTCCTAACTTAAAAGAGAAGATAAAGATCTATCAAGATGCTGGAATTCCAGTATATTTTGGTGGAACCTTATTTGAGGCATTTGTAATTAGAGGTCAGTTTGACGACTATCAACGATTACTGGAAAAATTCGGAATTACACATTGTGAAGTTTCAGATGGATCAATCGAAATCTCTGAAGAAGAAAAATGCGGCTATATACGTGCTCTCGCAAAAAGCTACACTGTTTTAAGTGAAGTAGGGAGTAAAGATGCGGAAAAGATTATTCCACCATACAAATGGATTGCTATGATGCAAGCTGAAATAGATGCTGGGGTTTGGAAAGTAATTGCTGAGGCACGAGAAAGTGGCACAGTAGGTATTTTTAGAAATTCTGGAGAAGTAAGATCTGGACTAATCGAAGAGATTTTACAACACATTCCATTGGATACCATTTTATGGGAAGCTCCACAAAAAGTACAACAAGTTTGGTTTATGAAACTTTATGGGCACAATATAAACCTTGGTAACATTGCTCCTAATGAAGTTATTCCTTTGGAAACTTTAAGACTTGGATTGAGAGGTGATACCTTTCAACAATGGTTGTAGTAGCCTAAATTTACTCCACAATTGGTCGTCGAACCAAAGTGAATTGAGTATTTAGCTTTGGAATTTCTTGCTCTTTTTGTTTGTATCCAAACACAACATAATAGGTGCCACTTTTTGGAACTCTAAAACTAAGGTGCGTTTCAACTCGTGAACTAGAATCAGCTTCAGATGCAACTGGTTTCATTTGAATGTCGTACACTTTTATGAATGAAATAAAGTCTAATTCTGTATAGAATAGGTTAAAAATATAGTCGTAACCTCGTTCTGCAGGAAATTCATATTTATAAACTCCTTCGTTCTGCAAGTCAATTTCTTGCGAACGGACATAACTCCATTTTATATTTGGATTGACTTCTATTACCTGAGCATCCGCATCAACGAATTGTATCAGTATAAAAGCAATTAAGAAAATTTTCTTCATTTTTTAACTATAACGTCTTTTTGGTCCTTTTTCTTGTTCTTGTTACCTAGACGTTGTAATTCAGCTAATCGTTGTCTGAAATCCTCACAAATTGAAAAAATATTGTAA
>CBDUEX010000275.1:0-3441 GCA_965366305.1 uncultured Bacteroidia bacterium
TGAGAGATGTATAAACGTGTAAAGTTATCTAAGGCTTCGGCGATGTTATCGAAAGAAGATAGATCATCTTCACTTGAAGAGTACTTCAATTGGTACGCCTTCTCCCCTTTTGAAATGTAAATCTTGCTTTCTAAATAATGTGTTTTTAAATCATTGAGTAATCGAATTTGATCTTCTTTACTTGATTGTAAGAATGTTAATTTCTCTAATTCTTGTTTTTGAGTTTGGTTTAAAAATTTGAGTTGGTGATTTAAAGGTTCTGCATTATCCACTGCATCACAGATAGCTTCTGTTGTTTGAGAATTATAATCGATTACCTCCACATCTTTTGCTTTGGCAGGGAAATGAGAAATAAGTTTCTTGTCTTGGTACAACCCAATCTGACTAAACCTACCAAAAAGCAAAAAGTACAACGAATAACCTTGGTTGAATTTAATTTCAAACAGTCGGTCAAATGGATACGTGATTACATTTTCAACCCGAATTCCTTCTTTTGTAAGCTCTTTAAAGCTTGCCAATCTGTTCTTCTTTTGAAGTTTTGTTTCATCTGGAAATTGAAACAATCCCTCTCCTTTAAAAAAAGAAACCTTGATGGTCGTGTTTTCGAATCGTAAGACAATGCTCTCGATATCGGTAGAAAATGCTTCTAAGAGTCTTTTCCCAATAAGATTATGTAATTTTCCCTTAGCACCAAGCTCAATCGCGAGTCGTTCAATGGTAAAGGAATGTAAATGCATGAAATTTAATTAGTAATCCCCATAAACATCCGTTAGGCATTCTCTGCCGTCTGGTGTTATAAGAATAGTGTGCTCAAATTGAGCCGATAGTTTACGATCTCTGGTACGAGCAGTCCACCCATCACTTCTGTCGATGATACATTCTGCAACACCCTCATTAATCATCGGTTCGATGGTGAAAATCATACCAGGCTTCATCCGTTTTCCTGTATTTTTTTGTCCAACATGACTTACTTCTGGGTCTTCATGGAACTTTAAACCAACTCCATGACCGCAAAACTGCCATACAACTCCGTATCCTTTTCCTTCAGCAAAACGCTGAATTTCATATCCAATATTCCCAAATCGATTTCCGGGTTTGCATTCGTTTACACCAATTGCTAAACACTCTCGAGTTACGTCAATTAGATCCTGTGCATTCTTTGAAATATTCCCAACAGCATACATTTTGCATGTATCTCCAAAATAGCCATCTAGAATTGTAGTCACATCAATGTTTAATATATCTCCTTCTTTAAGCGTATACTGATTTGGAACACCATGACAAATTACCTCATTAGGGCTGGTACAAACGGCTCCGCTAAACGGAACAGTTCCATGACCACCATAACCTAAGGTTGCAGATTTTGCTCCATGATCTAAAATATACTCCAACGCTTTATCATTGATAAATTGGGTTGTATTTCCTTTAAAACGCTTGCAGCAAGCTTAGAGCTCTTTCTAATTCCGTCGATTTGTTTTTGATTTTTAATCTTTATTGCCATCGAAGATGCAAAGGTAATTTTACAGAACCAATTTAAAGAATATTTGCCTTACCATTTGAATTCTTATTTTTGAGTGGTGCAGAATAGCTATTTCGTTGTACTTCTTTTTTTGTTTGGATGTTCACAAGTGGGTGATGACCATACTTATGATTCCAGCACAACTCAAGCCACAAAACACAATACGCTAAGTGACACTATTGAATTAGAGCGAATTTCAACCATTAATTCCGATAGTATATTTATTGCATTTCAACTCGACTCTTTAGATGAAGATTACAAAAATGAAATGAGTGAAGGCTTATCTGACGATGTAGAAGTGTATGGAGGCTGGGATTCGGGTTATGTGCATTATGCGTTAGATAGTTCATTGAAAGTATTTACTTTTCTTGGAGAAGGTTGTGGAGCCTATTGCTCTCCGATGTATTTCAACATTCTTCACTATCAAAATCAACAATTGAAATTTTACGCAGAACCTATCGAAGATGTGATACGGATCGATTCTACTCATATTTATTTAAACAGCCGGGGCATGCAACGTTTGAGAGGAATTGAATACTGCTTGTTTGAAAATTCGTATGTGCTTCAACATAGTGAAGGCTTGGTATTGGATAATTTATTCACTTCGCGTCTCTCCTTTTTTGTAGAAAACTCTGAAGGCAATTTTGCCGTAACAAATAATGATGGATCTATGTTACATCTCAACTCGCTCGATTCAACGCAGCAGGAGTTATATGCAATTACATTTGGTTATGATGAAAGCACATTAGGCGACGATTCATTGGTTTGTTCTAAAACAGAAGATCTATACCGATGGGAAAACGGAAATTTTGAAAAGATAGAAACCACATTCACTAAAGAAAAAAGATTCTTACATCAATAGCATGGCATACGACACACATTTAGCAGAACGAATTACTCGAATTTTTAACGAACACAAACTTGCACCAAGAGAAATGAAAATGATGGGTGGATTGTGTTATATGCTCAATGAAAAAATGTGTGTGGGCATTGTTAAGAATCAGTTAATGGCACGTGTTGGCCCAGATAATTACGAACAATGTTTAGCTAAAGAAGGTTGCAGCGAAATGAACTTTACAGGCAGAGCCATGAAGGGTTATGTTTTTGTTGCAGAAGACGCATTGGATATGGAAACTGAACTCGCATTCTACATCGATTTAGCTATTGGTTTTAATCCCATGGCACAAGCAAGTAAGAAGAAGAAAAAGAAGTAATATCTTACCTTAATAAAGTAACCGTTCCACTTTGTGAGATGGACTTCAAAGTACTTTTGTCTATATAGAATAGAGCCCACATATAAACATCTTGCTGACAGCTTTCCCCTTTATATTTACCGTCCCAAACCGCTTCTGGGTCGTACGTTTCAAAGAGTTTTTCTCCCCATCTACTAAAGATTGCAAATTTATAATCGGTGAACTCGCAAATATGCTGAGGACTGTATGTTTCATTCAAGCCGTTATTATTAGGACTAAATGCATTAGCCATATATAAAGGACATGTTTCACATTGCTCATTCGATAAATTAACCTTGGCTTGTTGAACACAACCATTATTATCTGTTAATTCTACAAAATAGTCTCCGAAATCTGGCATTATAATTCCAGTGTTTTCCTCACCTGTTTTCCATTTTATATTTTGGAAATTATCCCAAACCGATATATCAAAGTAAACTTGGTCTCCTAAACATTTAGATAGCTCAACATCTGGTGCTTGATCAATTGAATGAATACTAACATTCTCAACAACTGAACTATCACATCCATTTGATTTAGCAAAAACACTGGTATAGCTTCCTGGTGAGTTGATTGTTCTACCATCTGCTAATGTATATGATTCGCCCTCACAAATTTGAGCATTAGTAGCAACAATACTTGAATAGCTAATAGTAATATAGGCGGTATGAATGGAATCACATCCTTCAT
>CBDUEX010000276.1:0-3402 GCA_965366305.1 uncultured Bacteroidia bacterium
ACATCTCCAGAAATACAAAAAATTTATGATGCCATTGGATTTGATGGCGACAATATGGAATACATCGAAGGTTACGAGCAAAAACCAATTGAATGGGTTCGTATTCATAACCTCCCTGATTTATCATACTTCAATCACTCACAACACGTAGTAGTTGGAAAGGTAGAATGTCAAACTTGTCACGGCCCAATTGAAGAAATGGAAAAAGTATACCAATTCTCAACACTACAAATGGGATGGTGTATCGATTGTCATAATGAAAGAGGGATTGATGTAGAGAACAATGCTTATTACGAAGAAGTACATAAAAACATGAAAGCCGAAGGGAAAGACTACGTTTCTGTAGCCGACAACGGTGGTTTAGAGTGTGGTAAATGTCATTACTAAGGAGTTATTGAATTATAGATAAAAGAAAAAAAATTAAATGAAGTCTTCAAATAAATACTGGAAAGGAATTGACGAGCTTGATCAATCAACTGATTTTGTGAGCTCACAAGAAAACGAATTCTCAGAAGGATTACCACTTGAAAAAATATTTACAAGTGATGATGATTCCATCCGAGCAAATCGTAGAGACTTTCTAAAATACTTTGGATTTAGCGTTGGAGCTGTAACCTTAGCTGCTTGTAACAAAGCACCTGTTAAGAAAGCTGTTCCATATGTAGTTAAGCCAGAAAATGTTACCCCAGGTGTTCCTTTATATTATGCAGGAAGTAGCGTAAGTAACAGTGAAGGATATCCGATGTTGGTAAAAGTACGAGAAGGTCGACCAATTAAATTTGAACCTAATAAAGAAGCAACTTTCTTTGGCGGTGGATTAGATGGTCTAGCTCATTCAGCAATACTTTCTTTATATGACACCAATCGTTTAAAAGGTGCAATGTTGGCTGGAGATAGAACTCCAGTAGCTTGGGCCGACTTCGACAAAAACGTTATTAAAGCATTAGATGCAACTACAGCTAGTGGCAAGTCTATTGCAATTGTTACCAATAGCAATACCAGTTTAGTTGTGGATCAAGCAATCAAAGACTTCTCTGCTAAATACAACAACACAGAAACTATTTCGTACGAACCTATTTCGTATTCAGGAATAATTGAAGCAAATAAAAAATCGTTTGGTGAAGAGAAAGGAGTTATTCCTTCTTACAACTTTAAGAATGCTAATGTTATCGTAAGTTTTGGAGCAGATTTCCTAGGAACATGGATTAGCCCAATGAAGTTTCAAGCAGACTATAGCAAAAACAGAGTACCTAAAGAAGGTGTGATGTCTAAGCATTATCAGTTTGAATCTTTAATGTCTCTTACGGGAACAAATGCTGACCATAGAGCACCAATGAAAATGAGCAATGTAGGTCAACACCTTATTGCCTTGTACCGAGAATTAGGCGGAGCTACTCCTGAAAAAGGAATGGAACTTGCCGGTAACGCGATAAAAGAATCTGCTGCTGCATTAAAAGCTGCTAATGGAAAATCATTAGTTGTTTGTGGAAGCAATGATATCAATGACCAAATGTTGGTGAATAAAATCAACATGATGCTAGGTAATTACGGATCTACAATAGACCTAACCAATTACTACATGGGTCAAAGTGCAAGTGATTCTAAGTTCAATCAATTTATTCAAGATGCTAAAGGCGGCAAGTATGGAGCAGCAATTTTCGTAAATTGTAATCCTGTTTATTCGCACCCTGGTGCTAAAGATGCAATTGCTAAAATTGGAACGAGAATAAGCACGGCAATTACTATGGATGAAACAGCAACTGCATGTACGCATGTGGCTACTGACTTACATCCATTAGAAAGTTGGGATATCAAACAACCTTACAAAGGGAAATACGTATTTGCACAACCTACTATCTCTCCTGTTTTTGAAGGACGACATGTAGCTGATACTTTATTGGCTTGGACGGGTGCAAATGTGGAAGATTCAGAAGAATTAACACATGCATACCATTATACTAAATCAGTTTTCACAAATGCAATTGGAGGTGACTTCAATAAAGCAATAGAAAACGGTTTTATCGATAACGGAGGAAGCGGAAGTGTTCCTGCAGATGGAATTATGGCAGATGAGTGTATCGCTGCAATCAAATCAAGAAAAGCAACCACTTCAGATTTAATCATCTATCAAAAAGTAGGTGTAAGAGATGGTGCTTATGGAAATACTCCTTGGGCTCACGAAATGCCAGATCCAGTTACTAAAGTAACATGGGATAATTACTTAACGGTATCGATGCCAGATGCGGAAGCAAATAAATGGGTTGATGGTGATATCATGACAATTACTGCTGGAAACGGCAAAGTTGAAAAACTTCCAATGTTAATTCAACCAGGTCAAGCAAAAGGTACTTATGGTATTGCATTAGGATTTGGAAGAATTTTACCTGATTCTGTTAAGAATGACTTAAAAGACCTTGGAAAAAATGCCTATCCACTTGTAGCAAGATCGAAAGAAGGAAGAGCATCATATATTGTTGCCAATCCAACTATTGAAAAAGTAGATTCTGGATATGAATTTGGTAGAACGCAAACACATAACTCTATTGAAGGTAGAGACATTGTAAGAGAAGCGAGTTTAGACGCATACAATAAAGACAATACAGCAGGAAATGTATTTCACAAACCCGCTGCTATTTCGTTATGGGATTCACATGATTACAGCAAAGGACATCACTGGGCAATGGCTATTGACCTAAACAAGTGTACAGGATGTAGTGCTTGTATTGTGAGTTGTAGTATCGAAAACAACGTTCCAGTTGTTGGAAGAGATGAAGTAAGAAGAAGAAGAGAAATGCACTGGTTGCGTATCGATAGATATTACAGCTTTGAAGTTCCAACTGATCAAGACTTAAGTATGAGTATTGTAAATGGTGGAGACAAGAGCTTAAAAAGCGGTGAATACATGACTCAAGAGAAGGTAATGGAGGCTTATACTGAAGCTACTGACTCTACGGATTACTATCAAAATGTAAAAGTGGTTCATCAACCAATGTTGTGTCAGCACTGTGATAATGCACCTTGTGAAACGGTTTGTCCGGTATTAGCAACTACACATAGTAGTGAAGGTCTTAATCAAATGACTTACAACAGATGTATTGGAACTAAATATTGTGGTAATAACTGCCCATATAAAGTAAGAAGATTCAACTGGTTTAGATACAACGAAAACGAAAAGTTTGACTATCACTTCAGCAACGATTTAGGTAAAATGGTAATCAACCCTGATGTAACTGTTCGTTCAAGAGGTGTGATGGAAAAATGTAGTTTCTGTGTACAACGTATTCAAACTGCTAAGCTAACAGCAAAGCGTGATAATCGTAAAATGAACACTGATGAATTTACGGTAGCATGTGCTCAAACTTGTCCATCCAATGCAATTGTATTTGGAGACTTAAACGATTC
>CBDUEX010000277.1:0-3396 GCA_965366305.1 uncultured Bacteroidia bacterium
CACCACGGGATTAACAGATTCCAAGTGACTTGGATTAGGACAAAGGTTTAGCTTAACCTCTTTGCCTAAACTTGTATTAACCTTACTCGTATAACCTAAATGATACTTGACATCTCCTTCAAAAATGGCATTTTCATGGGCCTTCCCCTCAAATTCACTAAAAATTTCGGCATAGCTTTTTTGCATAATATTTGCCAATACATTTAGTCTCCCTCTATGAGCCATTCCAATAATAAATTCTTGAACACCATGGCTTGAACCAAGTTCGATAACTGCATCAATTGCAGGAATCAACGTTTCTAGCCCTTCCAGTGAAAATCGCTTTTGACCTACATATTTCGTATGAAGAAAGTTTTCAAAAGCAACTGCTTGATTCAGTTTTTCTAAGGTTAGTTTTTTCTGTTCTATTGTAAAATTGGGAGTGTTTTTTCTCTCCTCCATGCGTTTCTGTAGCCACTCCTTACGTTCCGGATAAGGGATATACATGTATTCAACACCAATACTCTGACAATAGGTTGCCTCACAATGGGCGATAATATCTTTTAATTTAGCAGGACCAATTCCAAGTTCAACACCTGCGTTAAACGTTTTGTCTAAATCTGCCTTTGATAAACCGAAGTTTTCAATTGACAAATCAGGGGTGTAGATTCTTCGAGCTCTAACCGGGTTCGTTTTTGTAAATAAGTGACCTCTTGTTCTGTAGCCATTGTTAATGAGATTAAGTACATGAATCTCTTGAAGCATGTTTTCAGAGATTGCCCCTCCGTCATCTGCTAAGCCTAAGTCTCCATATGCTAGATCGAAGCCTTCAAAAAATCGTTGCCAGCTTTCGTCTACTGAAGACTTTTCGTTTTTATACTGCTCATAGAGATGCTCAATAGAATCAACATCTGCATTACTTAAATAAGAGTGATTTAACATATTTACAAAATAGGTGGCAAAGATAGAATTGTAGACTAATTTTTATCGTTAAAATCCATTGGATTTCGAGTGGATAACGATTGGTTGGTTTTTAATATCTTTGAGCGAACCAATTTAAATCAAAGACAAATGGAAGAAACAATCAACACAGGTCCTGCACGGCCTCAATTTATAACCATCTTATGTATCCTCACATTCATTGGCAGTGGATGGGGAATAGTAGATGCCATTACGGACTATTTTGGAGCAGATATGGCTGGAGACGCTGTAGAAATGGTTGAAGAAGAATTGGAAGAAGCGATGGATGAAATGGACGATAACGAAGACATGACCGAGAGCCAAAAGAAATTTGTAGAAAATATTTTTGGAGATATTACTTCGTCTATCACACCAGAAAACATCCGTAAATCTTCTTTGGTTAATATCATATCGTGCCTACTCACATTATTTGGGGCAATCCTTATGTGGCAACTAAAACGCGTAGGTTATTTTGCTTACATCGCCGGAATCTTGGTGTTGGTAATCGGCATGGCCATGGTTTTTCAAGGACTAGTTGGGCTAGCTGCTGCTGGCATGACTGGATTTTTAGGAGTAGTATTTATAGTGTTATACGGTGTTAACTTAAGACATATGAAATAAAGTTCAGCCAAATACATAAAGAAAGGGGTGTGAACTTATATTCGCACCCCTTTTTTATTGCTCCAATAGCAATATATGAATAGTAGAGAATTTGTACAACTCTTTAATGAATATCCAGCCATACTTGAGTTGGAGCGGGAACTTATTGCCGGAAAAACACGTTTTGGAATTCAGGGAGCCATTGGATCGTTTCGTTCTATTCTATTTTCGCACCTCTACAAACACTTAAATCGAAGCATTCTAATATGCTGTAAAGATTTTGAACAAGCAGAATATACTTATGCTGATATAGAGGCCTTTACCGACCACAATTACGTTTTTCTTTGGAGAGATTCTTTTCGAAAAAGTTTCGATTTATCGGTACCAGAAGCAACAAAAATTCAATCAAATGCAAGTGTACTAGACAGCATTTCTGATTTGGATGCACCCAAGATTATAGTTACTTATCCTGAAGCTCTACTTGAAAAAATAATTAAGCAAGAAGACTTTGAAAAGAGTAAACTGATTTTCAGAATTGGTGAAGAAGTAGACCTGGATTTCTTAATAGAAGTACTCAATGAATATGCTTTCTACAGAGAAGACTTCGTGTACCAACCCGGACAGTTTTCTATTAGAGGAGGAATCATCGATCTTTATTCGTTTGCAAGTGATCTTCCTTTTCGTCTTGAATTGGACGGAAGAAAGATAGAATCAATTCGTGAATTTGACCCAATTTCTCAACTTTCAACTAAAAAACTAATTCGAGCTACTATTGTTCCCAATGTTCAAGAAAGTTCAAAAGGTAATTCCAGCTCCGACTTGTTTAGTTACTTGGGAAAGAAACCCATTTTTTGCTCCTATGATTTACCCTCGGCTTTTGATAGAATTCAGAAAGGATTAATTAAGGCAGAATCGAACAGCACAAGTGAGCTTACAATTGATAAAGCATATTTCACAGAAGAAGAGCTGGCCAATCAAATAAATAGCAAACAAGTTATTGAATTTAGCAGCCAAACATTCTTCCGTCCTTCTGTAAAGTTAAACTTTAAACAGGCACCACAACCAACTGTAAATAAGAATTTTGACTTACTAATTGATACCTTAAAGACATTAAAAGAAAAGAAATATCAAACCTTAATATTTTCAGAAAGTGCAAAACAGGTTGAACGTTTGGAGAGCATTTTTGATGATTTAAATTCAGGTTATACAATAACTCCTTTATACAAAAGTTTAAGTGAAGGCTTTATTGATCATGATTTAAAAGTTGCTGCTTATACGGAACACCAGATATTTAATCGTTTCTACTTGGCAAAAACAGGGAAACGCGTTTCAACTTCGGGAGCCATCAGCCTTAAAGAATTAAAAGATCTAAATCCAGGAGACTATGTGGTTCATATCGATCATGGAATCGGACAATTTAAAGGCTTGCAAAAAATGGAAATGGGTGGCAAAATGCAAGATGCCGTTCGAATAGAATATAAAAATGGCGACTTGCTTTATGTAAATATTGGGTCGTTATATAAGATTTCTAAGTTTAAAGGGAAAGACGGTACAGAACCAAAAATCAACAAACTTGGAAGTGATGCTTGGGCAAATCTTAAGCGAAAAACCAAAAAGCAGGTTAAAGATATTGCTCGTGATCTCATAAAGCTATATGCTAAAAGGAAGGCTGAAAAAGGGTTTCAATTTACACCAGATACTTACCTGCAAACAGAGCTTGAGGCAAGTTTTATGTATGAAGATACACCCGATCAGGCTACGGCTACTGAAGATGTGAAGCGAGATATGGAAGGCCCAAATCCTATGGATCGCTTGGTTTGCGGAGACGTAGGTTTTGGTAAAACAGAAGTGGCTATT
>CBDUEX010000278.1:0-3391 GCA_965366305.1 uncultured Bacteroidia bacterium
TCAGTTTAAGTTTTTTTGTTTTTTAAGTATTTAATAAAATTTTGTCAAATATATAATCGTATTTGAAAAACAAATATTATCTAATGTAATATTTATTTTTATCTGCTATCTGTAGCAGAACGTCCTATATACGTTTGAACGCATCTAAATCCAATGAACGACTTAGAAGTATCTTGATATTCGTATGATCTAGAACCATTTTGAATAAAGTATGCAACATCTTTCCAGCTTCCGCCTCGTGTTACTTTACGTTTCAAAGATAACGGTCCATCATCCTCTGCATCGTATTGATAGTCAGAGTTTAAATCGTGTGTAAATTGATGACTAGACTCATCGTAAGCTGAAATTGTCCACTCAGCAACGTTACCAGCCATATTATACAAACCATAATCATTAGGGAAGTAAGAATCGGCTCTAACTGGATACAATCCACCATCTGCCATATAATTACCTCGATTAGGTTTAAAGTTTGCTAATAAACATCCTTTACTATTTCTAGTGTAAGGACCACCCCAAGGGTACATGTTATTATCTCTACCACCACGTGCTGCAAATTCCCACTCAAATTCAGTTGGAAGTCTCCAGTACTCAGTAATAGGCATGTTCTCACGCATCCAGTATCTGTTTAACCATCTTGTTCTCCAGTTACAAAATGCATTTGCTTGGTGCCAAGAAATACCAACAACTGGATAGTCATCATATTTTGGGTGATAGAAATACTGACGTGTCATTGGCTCATTATAAGAGTAAGTGAAATCTCTAATCCAAACTAACGTATCTGGATAGATTTTTACAGTTTTCTCTTTGATATAATCAGCTCTATTAGAATTGAAGTAGTCACCTCTAGCGGCAGCTTTAAAATCAATCCATTGATAATTGTATTCTAATTTACGAATATCGATTTGACGACGGAACTCATAACGCTCTTTACCTTGGTAATACATTTGTTCCAAATCATCATACGATTCGTTGTAATCAATCTCTTCTTCGTAATCAAGAATTTCATGATCATCAATTCCTTCTGTTACAAGACCTAAGTATTTACTACTTCTAGCAATACTGTCTTTAACATACTCTACAAACTGGCGATACTCATTGTTGGTAATCTCAGTATCATCCATCCACATTGCGTGAACAGAAATTTGTTTGTTTGGTGCGATGTACGTGTGGAAAATATCCTCATCACTTTGTCCAGTGTGGAATGTTCCTGTTGGAATATAAACTGTTCCAAAAGGTTGTGGGTGAAACCACGGGCTTCTGCCCTGAACTCCAATAAGTTCTCCATTGTCCCCCATTCCGCATCCAACTAGCGAAAAAAATGTAACCATCACAAGTGCCTTAGCTATGTACTTCATAATAATAAATACCTCTTTAAAAAGTTTTACAAATTAACGTTCAAATGTTGAAAAAAACAATTTTTTAATTTCAACCTCCGATTAATAACGCTTTGATTAGTAGTTTAGTATTGGTAAAATTAATAATTTTTTCGAGAACTACAAGAATCGAGGAGTTAATCGAATAATTGGAGGCGAGGGCTCCGTAACAAATCCGAAACAATACTTTAAAAATATTTCGTGTGTTCCATTACTTACTTTTTGTACATTCGATACCGTAATATCGTATGAGTAACCTATTTGCAAAGGATCCTTCTCGTAGCCTAACAATAACGAAATTGCATCGGCATTACCCCATTGTCTATAAGCCAATCCTCCTCTAAATGTTTTTGCGAATAATGCTGTCATGTTCACATCAAACTGTGGACGATACTCACTACCAACAAGAGCATACTTACCAAGTATTGCTGGTTCTAAAATGATACCATTGTCTAATTCCCAATCTGCACCTACAATAGTGTAGTAGTGAGGTACAAATTTTCTTGCCAAAGTAGTATTACCTCCTTGGGTAGTTAATTGTACCGAATATTGAGCTGAATTTAAATTGGTAACTGATAGTCCAGCATAAAAGTCTTTAAAAATAGATAAGCGTTGTTGCTTAAACATGGCTCCGAAGTTGGCGTCAAACTTAGTTTGGTTACCACCCGAAACTGGAATATTGGGATCCAATTGGTCTTTTGATTTATAGTTAGGCTTATCCCAACCCCACTGAGTTGCTCCTAATCCAGCACCAATTGCTATTTCTCTAAAATCCCCTTGAAACATCATTTTGTAATTCAGGTTTAACATAAAAGCAGTACTTTTAGTGTATCCAATTTTATCGTCAATCACTGATATACCTGCACCTAAAAATTTACTGTTGTCTTTTGAAAGTCGAAATGAAGTTCCAACATTAAGATTATAAGTAACCGGAGCAATATCATAAATTACGTCGTTGTTATAATTCGGGTCGCCATCTTTACCTCGTGTAAAAGTTTGATCATCATAATCTCTCCACTGATGGTGCGTTAATCCACTTACACAAATGTCTCCCCAGTGTTCACCAGCTGCCGCTGGATTGTACGTTTGCAGTACGTCTTTAAAGTGTGTAAAGTATGGATCTTGTTGTCCATAAGAATAAATGGATGCAAAAAGTATTAGAGTGGTAAGTGCTTTCTTCATAAACTTCGGTCGCAAGTTAAAATAAATTATTTATTCGATACAATAATAACTAAAATTCAATTCACAATATTGTGTGAATATCAGTTGTTTAGAAATCTATGGACTGATTTACTTGGCTTATAATTTCATCCAATTGTTTATTAGATTGGTGATATACCTCTTTTGCTCGAGATGCTAAATTATTAGCAAACCCTTTGTCATTCAAGTCTTTAATGTTGATCATAGCATTCATGAATGCACCTCCAATTGCTGTTTTCATACATAATGCACCAACTCCGGCATCCGTAATTGAAGCGGGATTCCCAGTGGACACCATTTCGTTCAATAAGTGAATTGCTTTGCTTGAAGTTTCCATTACTTTATATGGAACTTCAGCAGCATATTGACTCGCTTTTTCAATAGCATTTTTTCTTAACTTCTTTTCCTCATCCGAATCCTTAGGCATTCGAATGGCATCAATAATGGCATTAAACGATCGTGTGTCTTCATCTACTAAAAAGAGTAATTCGTTTTTAATTGCCTGTCCTGTTTCTGCTAATGGAGAGAAATAATCGAGCTTGCTTTCCCAGCCTGGCTTGTTGGCTGATAGATTAGCGACCATGGTTCCCAGAGAAACGCCCAAAGCACCTACATATGCCGAGATACTTCCACCTCCTGGAGCCATGCTTTCAGAAGCAGTTTCGTTTGCAAGTTCCTTCACGCTCAATGAAATCAGTCGTTCTGATTCCATTGATTTTAATTGATATTCGATAATTTTCTTTTGTGGATCAAAAGGTGCCAATTCATCTAAGCCTAACGATTTAACTGCAATGTGAATTAATTCGCTATCGCTCACT
>CBDUEX010000279.1:0-3389 GCA_965366305.1 uncultured Bacteroidia bacterium
AAACCCTAACTTTTAAAGTTAGGGTTTTTATTAAAAGCTTTTTAGCAATTCACCAAATTCCCAAATATCCATAAAGCTATTGTACAATGGCACAGGAGCTAATCGAATTACATTGGGTTCCCTCCAATCTGCTATCACATCATTTTTGGTTAGGTAATCAAACAATGCTTTTCCATTTTCGTTGGTAAGCATACTCAATTGACAACCTCTTTCTTCGGGTGTTATAATTTCAAACTCCAATTTCGAGTTGTCATTTTGAGCATCAATTACTACTTGCTCTAAAAAAGAGTTCAATTTTTTCCCTTTCTCAGCCAACGTATCCATTCCTACTTCATCAAACATATCCAACGATGCTTTATGAGCAGCCATCGTAAGTACAGGAGCATTACTCAACTGCCATCCTGCAGCACCAGGCTCTGGAATATACCCTCGTTTCATTTGAAACCTTTCACTTTCTTTATGGCCCCACCATCCTGCAAATCGCGGAGTTGTAGGATCATTACCATGTTTTTCATGTACAAAAACACCACTTACACCTCCAGGACCTGAATTCATATACTTGTAGGTACACCATGCGGCAAAATCTACATTCCAGTTATGAAGTTCCATTTTAATATTTCCAGCAGCATGGGCACAATCAAACCCAGCAAGTGCTCCCACTTTGTGTGCAGCAATTGTAAGCACCTTCATGTTAAAAACTTGACCCGTATAATATTGAACTCCACTAAAAAACAACAGAGCCAATTCGTCGCCAGTTTCATTTATTTTAGCAATAATATCTTCCGTTCGTAAGGAATGCTCTCCTTCTCTTGGAGTCATTTCTATTACAGCGTCATCATAATCAAATCCATGATGTTTTACTTGGCTTTCAATCACATACATATCACTTGGAAATGCACCGGCTTCCATAATAATTTTATACCGTGATTTCGTTGGTCTGTAAAAGCTAACCAGCAACAAATGCAAATTAACAGTTAGGTTGTTCATCACAACCACTTCGTCTGCTTTTGCTCCAACCACTTTTGCTTCTTTTTCAAAAAAATGATGGTAGCTAAACCATGGATTCTTTCCATGAAAATGACCTTCTACACCGTATTTTTTCCAATCTTCTAGTTCTTGAAGCAAGTACGATTCAACCGATTTTGGCTGTAACCCTAAAGAATTTCCGGTGAAGTAAAGTTGTTCAGCCCTAGTCTTTCCAGGAGGCATATAAAACTTACTTCTATAGTCCTTTAACGGATCCTCTCGGTCTAGTTTTTCAGCGAAATCTTTGGTGGTTGTCATTTGCATACTGCAAATAAAGTTAGAAGACCGATAAATGTGGTCTTGAAAAGCCAATTTGTTCGAGTTACCAAATGTTAATTCTAATCAAATAACTTCAAGTATTTTCCACTTTTGTACCCAAAACCATCTGTAGAGATAAACTGATAATTACAGTTAAATAGAATTTCGTTGCAGTCATTTACAATCCCATACAATTCCTTTTTACGAACTATAATTCGTTCTAAACTGAGGATCTGTGGCGGCAAATCATAAATTATTGGCAATTTTTGATTGCCCATGGTGTCATATGCTCCCCATAAACCTTCACTCGATTTTACAAGAATTAAGCCTAGGTTTGGCAAGCGAACTTCTTCAAAAAGAAAAGGTGTAATCAAATGCATGTTTCTGTTCAAAACACTTCTACCAAAGCTATCCCCCACTATGGCATATCCCCCTTTAAAATTATTTGCTTCTGCAAAAACAAATGGCGATAATTCCTTTAGACTAGTATCGATGTATCCGTATAAATCACCTTTAGCCACGTATGCTTTATTTTCGGACCACTCACTTACTTCAGAATAAACATAATCCGATAAAATAATGGTATCGTTTTGCGTAATGGCCATTCTGCGATTATTGGGATGCTCTTTCACTCCCATCGTTTGGGCATATGTATCGATTCCTATAAGGAGCAATATGACAACTAAAATTCTCATTCTACTTTTTCAAATTTTAATTCATCCCCTAAAAACCACATCCCGTTCAAACGTATTGCAACATATTTTAACTCGTATTCTTTCTTTCTTTTATTACAATGCACCGTTACATAACAATAGCGATTTCCTTTTTCATCTTCTCCATAATCATAATCAGTTTTTTGATAAACCAAATGCCTCATTTTTAATTTATCCTTCTTCGCCTTCTTTAAAATCTTGAGGTATTGACGTTGTAAACTACGTAACATCATCTGCTGCCGAATCACTACTTTATCTAAGGTGTACTCCACTGCCAATGTATCAAAGGTTATTTTAAGATACTTCATGGTTGGAACAAAGCTTTTGATAGTGTTTACATCCTCTTTCTTCAGTTGGGTAAAAAACGAATCACACATTTCTGGTAAAGAATCAAAAAGCATGGGAGCAAAAAGATTGCTATCTGGCCGATGGTCTTTTAACACATACAATTGCGAAAAAGCATTCCAACTCATCCCAAACGCAACTATTAAAACCAACGCAATTCTCATTTCTATTTACCAAGCAAATTTACAGCCAAAAACTCAAGATTTGAATTGAATTAAAAACATGACATCCCTATGCATCTTTTTACAGGCTCAAAGAGTCTCTGTAGAGTACTGTTTAGTTTACCCAGAGATATAGGGTTAAAGCGACCCTTTAACCCTTATCTTTTTTAAATTCATTTCATTTTTCTAAGTAAGTTTGCGGTATGAGGAAATTTCTTGTCCTAATTACTGTCTTATTGATAGTACTAACAGGGTGTCAAACAACAAAAGACGATGGTAAAATCACCATTGTAACTACCACAGGAATTATCAAAGATTGCATCAAAAACATTGTTGGAAACGACATTGAGGTAATCTCACTTATGGGTGCTGGAGTAGATCCTCATTTATACAAAGCTTCACAAGGTGACGTTTCTAAGCTTGCTAATGCAGACATTATTATATACAACGGTCTTCATTTAGAAGGCAAAATGGCTCAGATGTTAGACAATTACAGCAAAACGAAGCCCGCCTTTGCCTTAGGAAATTATGTTGCAAAATCCAATCTTAAGAAGGTAGATGAAACTTCTGATTTAGTGGATCCACACATTTGGTTTAACCCGGATGTTTGGATGGAAGGCTTGGAAGGCGTTGCAAACGAATTGGACAAAATTGAAGGTTTAAAAGGAACTCTCACCAACTTCCATCACTACAATAAACAAGTTAAACTAATCACTACTGAGCTATCTGCTTTACTTGATTCAACTCTGAGTGTTGAGAAGAGAATTCTAATTACCAGTCATGATGCATTTGAGTATTTTGGCGATGCATTCAATTTTAGAGTTAGAGGATTACAAGGAATATCAACAGCTGCAGAATATGGTGCCAAAGATGTAAAAGACCTCAT
>CBDUEX010000280.1:0-3387 GCA_965366305.1 uncultured Bacteroidia bacterium
TGATCCACCTTCTTCAAATTCGTTCTCCAAATCTTCCATGGTAGGATTAATCTCTTGATTTCTAAAAAATCCATTTGAAAATCCTGATCCGTAATTTCCCCAGCTCAAGCCTTTGCCATCTTTAAATTTACTTGAAAGGTTGGCCCAGGCACCCCAGCCCCAATCTCCACAGTAGTAGCACGTTTCTCCAGTAATTTTAAAAAGTATTGGAACTGCTTTATTTTCTACGGTAGCATCTACGAAATCTTCATTGTTTGCAACATATCCTTCTGGTTGTTCACAAGCCGTCATTGATACGTTTGCATTCCCTTTACCATCTCCATCATTATCTTGGTACCAAGTTGTTTCAGTACATGGTGCTGTATCCTCTGGTTTGTCGGTACAACCACTGAAAGTTATCGCAAAAAAGGCAACAGCAATAGCTGGAGCAAATAGTAATTTTCTGTTCATTGTCATCAAAGAAAAACAAAACTCCTTAGAATTCATAGCAATTGAATCTTCCTTAGAAAAAAATGACAAGCTTTTTAGTCACTTGTTTTACGAACAGCGTATGACTTGAAATCCTTGAAAATAAGCTTAGCAAGCTAGAATGTGAAGCCTACTCTGCCTGATTGAAAAAGACCTCCTAGGCTGGTTTTGGGGGTGTCGTCCATAATTTCCCCGTCGGTTCTCCAATATTTATTAGATGCATCAATATTGTATCCGCCACCGTATCCTAAGGTAAATGGACCGATATTTATATCAATTATTCCGCTTATATCGATTATGAATGCCGGGTTGATATAAACGGTGTTTCTCAACTCCCCTAAAAAGCCTTGATTCACTCCACCGTTTGACTTTTCCTGAGTTCTTAACTTTAACTGACCATAACCAAATCCAAATCCTGGCATTAGATCTATCCATTTGGTGTTTTTGGTAATGTTAAAATAAAACAAGTCCTTGATGTAGAAATTATCTAATGTATAGACGTAATTGTTGTTCAGATTTACTTCTTGAGTTTTATACCAGCCTCCAGATAATCCAGAATAGAATCCATCTGCACCACCAATAAACATAAACTCTAATCCAACTTGACTTTCTTCAAAAGATTCTGAGGTTCCAGCATCTTGAAATACCTGATTTAATTTACCAAATGAGAAGTTTTGCATTACTGCACCTATGGTTGCCTTAAAATTATCCGTTGGTTCTTCATATGCCAAGTAATCTAAGTAATCATACACCTCTCCTCTATCGGTATAAGTGTTTAAGAAAACATAGTTGAAATCACTGCCATATCCTTTTTGAAGTACACTGTCTTTTGAAATATCGAGCAGTACCATGCTGTTTTGAGGAACATCTTCAAAGTACTTATCAAAATATCGTTCAAGTGTATCTTTTTCATGTCCCATGTTGCGATCCTCTTCGTAGATAATAGCAATGGTCATTACCTTATCTTTAAATGCATCACCCTTGGTGTTCTTTATTCGATCGGCAAGACTGTTAAATTTAAACCAATCGCAGGAATTTGAATTTTGTTTTGATTGTGTCGTATGGCATCTTCCAAATTGCCCAAACCAGTTTCCTGGGTGATTTTTTTGCTCTTCCAAGAATCGTTTGTGCATGTAGTTTTCTCTGTATATATACTCTTGAATGGCACTGGTATTTTCGTAACCTAGCCACGTATTTCGAGCACTATAATTATCGATAATTACCTTTTTGAATTCTGCAAAATTATCTCCTAAATAAGCTTCGTATTCCATCTCAAACTTCTTAAAGTTGGTATGCACTAAATCTAACGTCGCTGTTGACTTGAACGTAAACCCTCTGTTGTATCCAAACTTGGTATCTTCATTGTCTTCTTCATCAAGCTTATAGTCGTTATAAGCTGCTAAGCTCTTTACACTTTGAATATGCAAGCTAATGGAATCGTGTGCATCATTATGCTCCGGCATTAAACGGTCCAATACTTTGGCTATGGGATAAATTCCACGCTCAATATCAATTGCACTGAAGTATAGCTTATCTCCTTCTGGCAGGCTATCGTTAAATTTCTTTAGGTCTTCTAATGCATTGCTATATTCAATGTAAGCAAACTGATCGATGCTGCTAAACAAGGTTGTATCTCCTGTTCTCAAATATTCGTTTACCAAGAATCCGTACGAGTATCCATATTCAAACATAATGTTACGCACTCCTGCATGCTTATGGAGGTACTTGATCATCTTTAACCAAATACGTGCATTGCTCTCTGTATAAGTATGGTTTTCACCCGAAATAAATATTTCATAATTCCCAACTACACTATCCAATAATTTTAAACCAGCATCATCTTCTGTATAAAGGGAAATGGTGTCATCATCTTCAAAATAGGTTTTGGCATAATCAGTGTCTTCATAAATATTACGTTTTACAGCACTCGTTGCAAGTGTTGCAGCTTCTACCGCAGCTGCAGCTTCCTCCACTGCTTCTATCGCCTCTGTTGCCGCATCAGCTGCTGAATCAACAGCCTCAACCGCATCTTCTGCTTCTCCTACTTCTTCTCTAGCCTCAATAGGAGCCTCTTCTATATCTTCAACTCCCGAAGAATCGGACGTCTCTGTTTGTGTAAACCCAACTTGACACAGCAAGGTAAGTAGCATTACGCTTAGTATTTTAATCATATGTATTTTTTCAGTTATAAGTTATCAAAAAAGTAGTTGCTCACCTTTTCATATAAGTGAACGCGATCTTTTCCTCTAACATTGTGTTGGTGCTGCGGATAAACAAAATAATCCAATTGAACTCCTTTATCAATTGCTTCTTCTAAATACTGCAAACTATGTTGCCACAGTACTACATCATCTTGACCACCATGAATCATTAACAGTTTGCCTTCCAACTTGTCGACGTGATTTTTCAAATTGGTTGTTTTATATCCTTCGGGGTTTTCTTTTGGTGTATCCATGTATCGTTCGGTATACATAATTTCGTATAAACTCCAATCAATTACCGGTCCACCTGCTACACCTACCTTATACACTCCCGGCTGTCTGGTCATTAAACTGGTTGTCATAAAACCACCATAACTCCAACCGTGAACTCCTATTCTATCGCCATCTACCCAGCTTTGTTTTTTCAACCAATCCACTCCTGTTAATTGATCTTCCATTTCTTTCTCACCACAGTTTCTAAATATGGCACTTTCAAAATCAAATCCTCTATCTGCACTTCCTCGTCCATCCACACTAAACACCACATACCCGTTTTGTGCCATGTACTGAAACCAAAGATTGGCTCCACCTAACCACTGATTTCGTATTAATTGAAGGTGTGGCCCATTATAAAGGTACACCACCACTGGGTATTTCTTTTTAGGATCAAAATCAATGGGTTTAAATACACGATAATGTAAATCTACTCCCCCTTTAC
>CBDUEX010000281.1:0-3381 GCA_965366305.1 uncultured Bacteroidia bacterium
TTTTTATCTTGAGCACTACCATTGTTCCAGTAGGATTTCCATCTTCATCTTGTAAATCTACAATTTTTACCGCCTCTGAAGCAGTTCCTTCATTATTTGCATTCAATCGTTGTTCCGTAACTTCAATTCCTACTGAAGGCCTGTTGATTCCTTTCTTCGAGATTTCTCCGGCCTTCTTTCTACCAATTCCATTATCGATTATCTCCACCACGAGTAAGGCATTATCTCTATATATATTGATATTCACCTTTCCTTCTTTATCCATCCCAGTAAATGCATGAATAATTGCATTCTCAATAAAGGGTTGAATCAGCATTGGAGGTATTTGCAGGGTGGCTTGATTGATTTCCTCATCCACTTTTAACTCGTAGATAAAAGTATCTTTCTTGGATAATTTTTCAATTAACAAATAGTTTTCTAAGGTCTTAATCTCTTCATCTAAGCTAATGATCGCATTCCTAGAATTATCTAATATTTGACGCATTAAATGAGCAAATTTTGCTAAGTAGTAGCGAGCAGATTTCTGATCGTTTTTAATAATCAACCCTTGAATACTATTCAACGCATTGAATAAAAAATGAGGGTTCATTTGCAAACGCAATGCCTTTTGCTCCAGTTGAAGCAATTCATTTTTCATTTGATACTTTAACTTTTCCTCTTCAGCTTTTTGCTCTAAATTTTTAATACGGTAGCGAAACCAAAACCAAATGATTAAAGCAATGCCCACTATGCATAATGTCCAAAACCACCACGTTTTCCAAAATGGTGTGCTAATACTAAACCCAAATGTTCTTACCGGCGACCACGTTTTGCCATCGCTAGAGGCTTTCACTTGAAATTTATATCCTCCCGGTTTCAAGTTTGAAAACTGAACCGAATTCAACGGACCACCCACAGACCACGTTGTATCATTTCCACGTAAACGATACGAATAGATAACACTTTTAGGTCGTGCTAAATCTATTCCTACAAATTCAAACGAAACGGTATTTTGAAAGTGCTTTAAATACAATTCGGTATTGTCGCCCATCCATGCTAATGGACTTAAATTGGCTCTGACATCTGTAAAAGAAACCATGGGTGTAAGTGCATTTGTGGCATTCTGATTCGGTTTAAAATGACTTAGCCCGTTAATGGTACCAAACCATAAATTCCCTTGGTCATCATTCATCACCGCATCCTGACAAGTTTCAACTCCCACAAACCCTTCATCATAACCATAATGCTGAGCTTCAATTACGTCGTACTGATCGTTTAAGGTTAACTCATCAATCCCGTTTTCAGATCCGCAATACACCTTATTATCAATAGCATACACCAAATAAATATTCGTGCTTAGCATGCCATTTTCGTATCCGTATAACTTATAACTATATCCGGAAGAAGTGCTTTTATCTTGGTAAATTCGAGCAAGGCCACTTCCACCTGTTGCTACCCAAATATTGCCTTTATCATCGGCTTTCATTGCTCGTACCGCCCACTCTGGGAAACCTTTTTTACTTAAATCAGTTACGGTGTTCTTTTGGATGTAGCCAACACCCTTACTTTGACAACCATACCACATTTTTCCCTCCACCATGCATAGTGAATTTATACGGTCGCTTTGCACCCCATTTTCCAATGAAAATTGCTGTGTAAATTGCTTGCCTTTTCTGGTGTTAATTCTAAATATACCTTCATCAATAGTTGCAGACCACATGGCATTGCCATCCCATTCTAAGTCTTTAATAAATCGTCCTAAAAGTCCATTCCGTCGAGGTAAAGCGGTAAAGGATGTTCCGTCGTAGGTATAAATTCCATTCCCAACGGTTCCCAACCAAAGTCTTCCTAAATCATCTTCTTCAATTGCTTTTACTTTGGTGTCAACGAATCCAGAATCGCGACCGTAAACTACAAAACCTGAAGAATCCTTCTTCACCAATCCTTTATCAGAAACCCCCATCCAAATCTCTTGGTTTTTCTTCTGATAAATGGAATAGATATAATTGCCTGGAAGTCCTTTTTTGTTGGTATAATGAATAAACGACTGACCAAAATATTTGCTAACCCCTCCACCTGAAGTTCCAATCCAATAGGTCCCCCAATTATCTTTTAAAATGCTTCGTACGTGGTTATTGGCTAACCCATCTCGTTGGGTTATTTGATCCACTTCCAAAGTAGCAAGATCTACTACAAATAATCCGTTTCCTTGTGTTCCAATCCATAGCTTTTCATCCATGTAAAAATCATGAACAATTTCGTCTCCTATATACCGCTTGATTCTAAAACTTGAGATTTCATCATTCTTCAATCGATAAACCCCTCGACCATACGTGCCAATTAATAACGTGCTATCTTTAAGTTGAGTAAAACACTCCACGTCGTTTGTACCTAAGCCATTGGCCATGGTAAAACGTTGGTACTTTTTTTGTTGATGCTGGTATTTTAACACTCCTTGTGACCCGCCTATCCAATACGTGCCTGAAACATCCTTAAATATGGTGGCTATAAATGATTTTTCTATTCCAAAATTAGCGGTAATGTTTACAAATTTACTGCCTTTATCAGACAGATAAACTCCTGATGCTGTTCCAATTAGAGTAACATTCTCATCTTTAAAAATTGAAATTATTTGTTGTTCGGCTAGATTATCTTCATTTTGACGAAAAACACCGTGATTGTTGTGATAAGCTAATCCCTTTTGGGTACCAACCCATAAGGTGTCTTTGTATAGGAAAACGCAATGAACAAAGTTATTAGGCAAGCCATTTCTGGTAGTATAATTCGTGAAATTTCTACCGTCGAACTTGGCTATTCCACCTCCCATCGTTCCCATCCATAGAAATCCATTTTGATCTTGAATTTGACAATACACCTGAGACTGAGGCAAGCCTGCATTCACCGAATAATTATCAAAACGAAATTGTTGTGCAGAAGCGGAAACTGCAAGCAAAATCACGAATATGGGAAGAAAATATCTCACTAACGAATAATCAAAGTAAGCATCAAAAAATGGAAAAACCTCAACGATTAATAAAGGCCATGCAAAAAGGAATGCCCTAAGCCTGAACTTTGAATTCATGATGTTTCATAAATTCAAAAAAGGACTTAAAATAGTTAAGAAGTTTTTCTTCATACTGGGCGGCATATTTCTAATTTATTTCATTTTTTGCCTTCCTGATGAGTTGTTCGAACAAGATAGTAGTAAACTGTTGCTCGACAGAAACGGCAACCTCTTGGAAGCTCGAATAGCAAAAGATGGTCAGTGGCGTTTTCCATTAATTGATAGCGTACCCTACAAATTTGAAACATGTATTGTTCGATTTGAAGATAAAAACTTCCGAAGACATTTTGGCGTTAATCCTATTGCGGTTTCTAGAGCCATCTACTTGAATTTAAAAC
>CBDUEX010000282.1:0-3352 GCA_965366305.1 uncultured Bacteroidia bacterium
ACGATTACCCAAGACTGCTTTTGAAGAATTGTATCAGCTTCATGGAATGGGTTTTTATTCTTCATTGCAAAATGGGTAAACTTTTACGTGCGTCGCTCTTCGATACAAAATTTCTATCGAAATTTCACTCAGACCGACACGCGTGTAAACAACTTAGTAGCCAATTTAAAACCTGCCCATGCACCTTTTATTTTTTTAGCATAAGAACCATAATAAAGTGATTGGAAATTAAAGCAGTCTTGACTTTTTTCTTTCTATATTCTTTAATCTAATATTAAACATCTCTTAACTAATAGCTATAAGCTATTAACTAATTCTTAGGCGTCGCTCTTCGATACAAAATTTCTATCGAAATTTCACTCAGACCGACAAGCGTGTAAACAACTTAGTTACAAAATCATAAACCAAAGAATTATAAATTTTAAATTAATAAATTATAAATCAATATCTTCTTTTCGCCCACAATTGCACAAAAAAATAGATAGCGGTTTACCTTTGCCACATGCTCTCAGAATTATCTGCAATCACCCCAATAGACGGGAGATATCGAAAGAAAGTACAAGAACTTGCCCCTTATTTTTCGGAATATGGCCTATTCAAATACCGCGTTTGGGTAGAAATTGAATACTTTATTGCTCTTTCGCAACTAGGCTTATCTCAATTTCCATCCATTAGTGAAAAAGATCAAGCAACATTGCGTGCTCTTTACTTGGAGTTTTCTGAGAGTGATGCTCAAGCCATTAAAGACATTGAAAAAATTACCAACCACGATGTAAAAGCGGTTGAATATTTCATTAAAGAACAACTGAAAGGAACTGCCTTAGAAGAATACCAAGAATTTGTACATTTTGGGTTAACCAGTCAGGATATTAATAACACTGCTATTCCATTTAGCTTGCGTTTGGGCTTGGACGAACAAATAATACCCAGCTTTGAAAAAACACTTGCTCAATTAAATGACTTTGCTCAACAATGGAAACACATTCCTTTATTAAGCAGAACACATGGTCAAGCAGCAACCCCTACCACTGTAGGAAAAGAATTCGCCGTTTTTGCAGAGCGAATTAATGTGCAATTAAACACCTTAAAAACAACAGATATTACTGCTAAATTTGGTGGAGCAACAGGTTCTTTCAACGCTCATCGATTAGCATTTCCAAACGTAAACTGGCCAGAATTTGGCGATCAATTGGTGATTAATCTCGGACTGATTAGAAGCTATCCAACTACTCAAATCGACCATTACGACCAATTAGCAGCTGTTTTTGATGCTATTCGGAGAATTAACGTTATTCTTATGGATTTTGCGAAAGACATTTGGCAATACATCAGCATGGATTTCTTCAAACAAAAAATTGTTAAAGGAGAAGTGGGATCTTCAGCGATGCCACATAAGGTTAATCCTATTGATTTTGAAAATGCAGAAGGAAATTTAGGAATTGCGAATGCCATCTTAGATCACTTAAGCAATAAGCTTCCTGTATCTCGTTTGCAACGCGACTTAACTGATTCAACCGTGCTTAGAAATGTTGGAGTGCCTTTATCACACATATTAATTGCCCTTAAAAGCTTGGATAAAGGAATGGGCAAGCTCATATTAAATGAAGATGCTATTCATGCCGACTTGAACAACAACTGGGCTGTGGTTGCAGAAGCTATCCAAACCATTTTGCGAAGAGAAAAAGTAGAAGGAGCCTATGAATTGCTTAAAGACCTAACACGTACCAACGATGGTATCAATGAAAAATCAATTGCAGAATTTGTTACCAAACTGGATGTTTCGGCTGAAGTTAAAAGTGAAATAAGCAAAATTACACCATTCAACTACTTAGGATATGCCGCAGAGTAAACGCACTTTGGTGATTGGTGCAACTCCCAATCCTACTCGCTACGCCAACATTGCTACCAATATGCTTTTGGAATACAACCACGACGTAGTTTTATACGGAATTAAAAAAGGAGAAATTGCAGGATTGCCCATCTTAAATGTATGGCCAGAAAATGATTGTTTTGATACTATTACAATGTACATCAATCCGACCATTCAAGAAGCATATCTTCAAAAAATTATTGCCCTTAACCCACTTCGAATTATCTGTAACCCAGGAACTGAAAACCCAGCATTAGAAAAATTAGCTCAATCACAAAATATTGAAGTATTAAATGCATGCACCTTAGTACTTTTGCGAACCAATCAATATTAACAAAATGAACAAAACACTTCTATTAGTCATAATTAGCGTTTCCCTTTTCTCTTGTATGAACAAGCAGGAAAAATTATTGAATGCCATTACTAGCTTAGAACAATCTGAAAAAAGAGGAACAGACGAAGGCTTGAAAGAACTAGCTGCCTTACATGCCAAATATGGTATGGCTTATTCTGATTCGGTAGCAAATGATTATTTATACGCTGCAGGACAATACTATTTCTATGAAAACAACTTAGAAGAAAGTAAAGCATTGCTTTTTGAATATATTTCTCGCGATGACAGCACCGAACGATTTAGAAATGCAGCGTTAAATTTAGCTCAAATTCAAGTTAAAAATAAGAAGTACAGCCAGGCAGATGAATTGGTATCTGAAACATTAGACAAAATGCTTCCTACCAGTGCACAATGGCAAGATATTATTGGTTTGTACACTGAGAAAATTAACAATTCAGAACCTATTCCAACCGATTACGAACGAATAGCATTAGCGTATACTGCCACAGCACAATACCATAAAGCACTTCATCATCTTGATTCAGCAATACAAAAGTTTCCAACTTATGAAAAACGTGCAGATTTAATTTACCGTGCAGGTTTTATTGGTTGGGAATACTTAAACGATAAAGAAGTTGCTACTAAATATTACAATCAGTTCTTAACGGAATACCCTGAAGATCCAAAAGCAGACGGAGTAAAAGAAATTTTAAGCTCAGGTATGTTAACCATGAACAACGAACAAATCTTAGAAATGCTAAAAGGCAAAGCAAACAACGAATAATTTTTCATGTCTCAAAAAACCGTATTAATAACCGGAACAACTTCCGGAATAGGTGAAGCCACTGCACACTTATTTGCAGAAAATAATTATCGCATCATTTTGAATGGCCGAAGAGCTGATCGATTAGAAAAACAAGCAAAGGAATTAGAAGACAAATACAATTGCACTACATATTTGATGCAAGTGGATGTGCGAGACAACTATGCCGTTGTTGCCTTCTTTAAGCAACTGCCTGAAGCATGGAGAAACATTGACGTGTTGGTAAACAATGCTGGCTTAGCTGCTGGTTTAGAGGGAATTGAGGATGGAGATGTAGAAAATTGGAATCGGAATGGCACCGCAGGCGACGGCCACCTCCTTCTTG
>CBDUEX010000283.1:0-3343 GCA_965366305.1 uncultured Bacteroidia bacterium
TGTGTCCAAGTTGATCCAGCATCCGTACTTTTATAAACACCGTCAGTTGCAAATATTCCCATTGCAGCATAAAGATCACCATTAGAAGCCAATTCTAAGTCTGCAGCTCTTGAGCTAGATGCATTTGTTCCAGAACTAGGCACTGAACTTGACAAAATGGTGGACCAAGTACTTCCATTATCTGTAGATTTAAATACACCACTTCTTGTTGCTGCATATACATTTCCAGAAGCATCTACAACCACTTTTTGTACGTAATTATAACTTGCCCCGGTTGTATTAGCTAATTGAGTCCAGTTAACTCCTCCATCTACGCTTCGCCAAATTCCATCTCCCCTCACTGCATCAAGATTTGAATACCCTTCCCCAGTTCCAAAATACATAGTGTCTTTATCAGTTGGGTCAAATGCCAACGTGGTGATCGCCAAATTGTCGAAAAAGTTATCTATTGCTGTCCAAGCTGGAGTAGTCGCATATATATTATCACACACCCACAATCCTCCTGCAACACCTGCAGAGAAAACACGTGACTTAGTCGCGTCATTAGGGTCAAACATGATTGCTCGTGTTCTACCACCTACATTATTTGGTCCTCTTTCCGACCAAACTACATCTGCAATTGCCGCCTTTTTTCTGGCACCTTCTTGCATTCTTAACATCTCCACAGTTTTCCATAAACGCTCTCTAGGAACTGTTCCCGTTGAAGGATCCACAACCATTTGAAAGTTCTGAGCATTTGCTAAATCTGCCCTTGTTTTTTTGTCTATTTTAGGTGATTCATCAAGTTGAGAATTGAATTCTGATGAATTATAATAGTAGCTAATTGAGAAAATTGTTGCAATCGAAAAAGCAACTAACATGTAATTTTTTTTCATTGTCTTTTAATCTTTGATCAAAGTAATAGTTCCTGAATAAGTGTTCAAATTTACTTTATTTTTTCCTAGATTAACTATATAGAAATATGTACCACCAGGCAATACCTGTTTAGTATTAAATACATTTCCATTCCAACATTCGTTGATATCAAACGAATGAAAAACTTTTTCACCCCATCGATTGTAGATTTTCAATTCATATTCCGAGCATTCCAAATTGATTCCATCCAACCAAAAGCAATCGTTAAGACCATCTCCATTTGGAGTAAAAACATTGTACAACGTTAGTTCAGGTTTAGCACTTCCGTCGATCACTACTATCTGAGAATCAGAACTTTCACAACGCATGCCTTCATTAACCACCAATTTAACATTAAACGTACCAGAATCTGAATATTCGTGCTTGGGAATTTTATCTGTTGATGTATTTCCATCGCCAAAATACCAATTATAGGTAAGGGCATTTTCAGAAGTGTTCACCAATTCAAATTCTCCTTTGCAAACATCATAACTTGCTTCAAATTTTGCATTCGATTGTTCAATCACTAAAATTTGTCGCTCATAAATTGATGAAATATTACACGTATTTGAATCAATAACAGTTAATCGCACAACATATAAACCCGGTTCATTATAAATATGCTTAGGATTTATTTGAGTGGAAGTATCACCATCGCCAAACTCCCAAAGCAATGTTTCTCCTAAAACACTTCTGTTCGTAAATTGAACATCCAACGGACTACAACCAATATTAGGATTAGCTATAAAATCTGCAATAACTGCTGTCTTAATTTGAAGGTCTATTTTAAAGGATGCATTGCTGCAACGAATACTTGGATTGGTCTCATATGCTGCTCCAACTGAAGTTGGAAAATCACTTACCTGTGTTGTTTGTCCATCTGTGGATGGAGGACAGCTGGAGCAAACCGATTGATAAATAACCCCTTTCTTATCAAACCTACTTGTACCACCATCTACATGGTCTGAGGTTAAATTTCCACCAAAATATGTGGCATACAACAAGCCACTCGCATCTTTATCGAGTACGAGTATATAAAAATCATTCGAGTCTGTCGCCAATTGCTCTGCATCCAATGTTACCTCCATATCTTCTGTTGTACCGGGATTGTTTGGGCTAACTAACGACCCCCAACCAGAAAAATAAATATGATCGCATACATCCACTAAAAATGCACTTGGTGCTAAGTTTACTTGCTGAGTTTTATTCCCAAATGTTGTTTGAAAATCAACTGTTTCTAACAGCGTGTCAATTCTAAAAATAAACTGACCCAAATTACTGCCACCATAAGTTCCCGAAGATTGTGAAATGGAACCTTCTGTTTGACCTGTTGCATAAATACGGTTCTTTGAATCTATATCGATAAAATAAATTTGATCATAAGAAGGAGTGCCCCAATAAGTTAATTTCTTAAGACTTTTATTCTCTTTATTGAAAATCGAAATGATACCATCCACATCACCAATTTTATTGGGATAAATTACACTTTGTGAGCCAGGCAAATTACTACTTGCAGAACCACCACCTACATAAATATTGTTTAGCTGGTCGAGTTTAATGCTGTACAATGCGTCAGAAGACGTTCCACCAAGATACGTTCCCCAAAGCAAGTCTGAACAATCGCTGTTCAGTTCAAAAATGTATCCGTCTGTTCCTCCTTTTCGATCATTCTGAATCGCATCTTTCAATGGCAAAGAGTCTGATAGTGTACAAGTTGCAACAAATATATGGCCATCATCATCTGTTATAATATCTCCTCTAAAATCATCAGAATAATTATGTTTTAGCAGCAAGTTTTGATTTAATCCATCGTTTGCCGGACCACCAATGAAAGTAGACCCCAGCAATGCAGTTCCGTCTTCAGACAGCTTCGTTACAATAATATCTGTTCCTCCTCCATGTGTAGTATCATATCCGTTCTTCGCAAATGGATAATTGGATGAGAATGTAGTTCCGAAAATCAATAGATCGTCGTTTCTATCCACTACCAAACTATGCGGATATTCATCTTGAGAACCGCCAAGGTAAGTTGCCCATAAAAGTTGATTGCCCGCCGAATCATATTTACTAATCGAAATGTCGCATGGCAAGTTTGCTGGCGAAACACCTTGCCCTCCACCAAAATCGGTTTGAAAAGCACCTGCAGTAACCGGATAGTTGAGATTGCCAAAAGCATCTACTATTCCACCTGCGTACAAATTTCCTCTTGAGTCGTACGTAGCTGTGAAGCCAAAATTATCTCCAAGCGAACCAGAATACGTAGAAAAAATAAGCTTCGGGTCTATTATCAATGGGTAATTTGAATCAAATTCTTCTAAAAACAAATAGGATACAACGGAATCTTTCAGTTGAAACACACAAGGAACTTCAATTATATTTCCTCCAATTTCTTGATAAGCAAATGGGATATCATCGGTTAACACACCAACCGAAGTGTAAATTACAAGTT
>CBDUEX010000284.1:0-3342 GCA_965366305.1 uncultured Bacteroidia bacterium
AATACGGAAAGAAAATTTGTGAAAAGCTGAGAGAATTAATTCCTCGTCACCAATTTGAAATTCCAATTCAGGCTGCTATTGGTGCTAAGATAATTGCTCGTGAAAACATCAGAGCAATGCGAAAAGATGTAACTGCAAAATGCTATGGTGGTGATATCTCTAGAAAGCGTAAGCTGCTTGAAAAGCAAAAGAAAGGGAAGAAACGTATGCGTCAAGTGGGTAACGTTGAAATTCCGCAATCTGCGTTTATGGCAGTTCTTAAAATTAACGACTAGGCTTCGTCCTGAGTGGACTAGAAGGATAGCTACTCACTATTTCCATTCTTACTGATAACCCCAAGTGTTAGCCAATTGGCAATCGCTTGTCTGTTATTGACGATGAGTAATCGCTTCTGATCAAATTCGTTGGTGATGTTCCCCAATTCTATATAAACTACAGGAGGAATGGTTTCTCGAAGGGTATGCAAGTCTCTGCTTTTAACTACGCCTTTATAACCTCTATTGGCTTGATGCTCGTCGTACTCGTCTTTTATTCTACGATACATTTCTAGAGCTAACTCTTTACCTGTATTACTGCCTGGGTAGTAGTAGAAAAAAATGTCAACCTTTTGGTCTACATACCTACTATCGATATGCACTTCAATTACACGTTGAATTGTTGCACCTTCTTTTCTGTGTTTTTCGTAAAGCTCATTTATTTTAGAAGAACGTTGTTTTAATCTTCGTACGTGGTTCAAAGGGATACTTTGATTGTACCAAACGGTTTCATCTTTATCGCTTTCTAAGTACTCTTGATCTCTAATTCCGTCTTCATCTCTAGTGATTACATAAACGGTTGCACTGTGTTGTAATAAGTTTCGTGCTAATCGTAAGGTAACGTCGTAGGCATATTCATCTTCACATAAAATATGACCATCCTTTTTGCCAATAGCACCAGGATCTGGTCCACCATGTCCACTGATAAGATAATATACCTGCCCTTTCAGCTTCTCTGTATAGATAGGCGTATTTTCATAGTCCTTACCAAATATTGGGAATACATCCACCCGAAGAGCTGCTTTGTCTTCTTGTTCTGTATTTTCTTTGTGATCGGATAGATTTACATCTTCGTCGTCAATCTTCTCTATCGTTGTGATTTTCTTAATCTCGTCTGAACTAATACAGTTTAAGGCGTGAATGGGAACCCAAAGTTGTTTATCTGAACGGTAATCGTAATCTCTCAAGCCCGTTTCGAACATCGACTCGTTGTAGTTCTGTATATAAACCGCTAAGTCGTAATCGTTGTTGTCTATGGTAGTACGAATACTCTGGTCGTTGTAATCGTATACATAAATAGGTAAACGATAGGTTTTGGCCAGTTGTAGCTGGTCGTTTCTTTTTAAATCATTGATTTTCAGAAACGTATCTACGTTGCATGGAAATGCAGCTAGATTGTATCGATTAAGTAATACCGTTATTCCGTCCCCTTTCTTTGCTTGAATTTTTAAATATTCAGCAGCCGATAAAGAAGTAGTTGCAATAAGTAAGAAAAGTAGAATGAAGTATTTTTTATATTGGCCAGCCATGCGTTCCTGTAAGTGGAACAAAATTAAATTTTCCATGACTTGTTTTCTTGTATTCATTATCACCATGCCGTTCTACTAGTATCATTTTTTGGACAGCTAAATCGCCAACTGGAGCTACGAGTTTGCCGCCAACTTTTAATTGCTTGGTAAGCGATTCTAAAAGTTTGGGTGCTGCTGCAGTTAATATGATTTTATCAAAAGGAGCCAATTCTGGTAGCCCTTCTGATCCGTCACCATATATAGTAGCAATACTCAGACCAAGTTTTTTAAATAAGGCGGTAGCACTAAGGTGAAGTGTTTCTTTTGTTTCGATGGAATAGACATCTGCTCCTAATACTTTAAGTATAGCAGCTTGGTAACCCGAACCTGTACCAATTTCTAATACTTTGTCGCCTTTTTGAATGTCGAGTAGTTGCGTTTGTGCCGCAACCGTAAAGGGTTGAGAGATGGTTTGGCCAGCTTCAATAGGAAAGGCAATGTTGTCATATGCCTTGTCTATGAAATCATCTGGAAAGAAAAAATGTCTTGGAACTTGCTCAATTGCAGAAAGCACTTTTGCAGAAGTTATTCCTAAATTTTTTAACTCTTCAACGAGCTGTTTTCGTTTCCCTTGTAATTTGTATGTGTCTGTGAGCAAGTGTTTACTATTTAATACGCAGCAAATATCTATGTTTTTAGCCTAACTAAATAAACACCTTATTTCGTGTCTCAGAAATAGAGGTTTGAGAATAGGAATATTAGGATCAGGGAATTTTTCGAAAAAGGTATTAAATGTGCTTAATACAAGCGATTTATATCGAGTGGTTGGAGCCTACGACTCCGTGCCAATAGTAGATGTACATCAATACACATCTTTTCCAGAATTTTTAGTGGAGATAGATGCGGTGATTGTACTTGATATCTTGTCGTCTGATTTTAAATCTTTATCTGAAATTGTTAGAAATGGCAAGCATTTATACATTGAGAGTCCCAGTTTATGTACGCGAAGAGACCTAAGAAATTTGGAGCTTCTAGCTTATGAATCTGGCAGCACCATTCAAGTAGGGTTAAAACAACGCTTCTATAATTTCTACAATGATCTTGTAAAATACGAAGTTACTCCTCGGATAATTGACAGTAATCGATTCGTTAAATTCAATAAGAAATCTACTCATTTAAGTGTTATTGATGATTTAATGCTTCATGACATTGATATCAGTATAAAACTGGCCAATGCGGAAGTAAAATCAGTTTATTCTACTGCAGTTGGGGTGTATTATAAAGATCCTGACGTGGTAAATACACGAATTGAGTTTTATAATGGCTGTGTTGCAAATCTTTCTGCAAGTAAAATTGCCAATAAAAATAAACACGAAACTAAGTTCTTCCAAAACAACACATATTGCTCCATAGACTTTGTAAATCAAATGCTTAAGGTGCAAAATAATACCGGAGATGATGAAGGTTGTGAGGAACAATGGGGAGTAAAAACTACCTATACTCAAACCAAAGATTCCGATGGTTACATTTCTATGCTCGGAAATGAAATAAATTCGTTTTACAATTGCATTGCAAAAAAAGTGGAGCCAAGTGCTGGTATTTCACAATATTTGCAACTGAAGTCTGTAACCGATAAAATTAAAGAGCAATTAGAACGAAATTTCACAACCAACGCTTAACGAATGTTCTACTATTTGTAGTTCTTCTTAGTGTGTCTTCATTTTTATCGTCGTGCGATAAGGAAGAACCCATACCCGCGTACATTCATATTCCTGCTTCCATTCTTACCGTAGAATCTG
>CBDUEX010000285.1:0-3323 GCA_965366305.1 uncultured Bacteroidia bacterium
ACCAATCCGTAGATTCCACTTCCTCTTCTTTTGCCATTGCTTCCTCAAGCTTGATTATTAAGTCTTGAAAGTATGCAAAAGTTTGTTCAATATACAAAGGGTAGGTTTCTTCCTGATAGCGAGGGTCTTCTTTATCTGCCCACTTACTTACATCGTAATACGAAGGTTGTTGCCAATTGATTCGATCGATTACATAGCGATATTTTCCTTCTTTTAACTCAATTTTAAAATCGTAGTTAACATTACTTTGACCAATTGTCTTTCCTTTTTTGTCGGTTAACTTCACCCGAAATCTTGCCTTGCCTTCAATGCTGTTTGCAGAATCTTTCGCTTTAATTGTGCCCGATGGATTTGGATAAAAATCGTTAATCCAAGCCATAGCTCTGTCATATAATTGAGTTTGAGTGGCCCCAGACATATTTACTACGTCACTATATTCAGCATTTCCAGTTTTTTCATTTACTGGGATACTGTCTCCTTGTCCAAATGAACCCAGTGATAAAGCCATTGCAAGGGCGATAAAGATGTTTTTCATTTTTGTATTATTCTATTTAACTATCCGCAATTTACAACGGATGAAAACCTTGATTATTTTTATTGTCAACAATTTATTTTCTTTGCACTAGTGAATTATTTAAGTCATTACTATTTCGATAGCTCAGAAGACAACAAATATTATAATCTAGGTTTAATTTTACCTGATCTTGCTCGAAGTCACATTTCCAAATTAAGGATAAATCCGTACAAAAACATTGAGTTTACAACGCACGAGATTTCATCAATAAATAAAGGATGTAACAGACATTTTGCAAGTGATAGAAAGTTTCACAACTGGATGACATTTGTAGATCTTACTGGAAGAGCTACAGATATGATTCGTGAGAGTGGTGATAAGGATATCAACCGCGATTATTTTATCACCCATATATTAGTTGAGGTACTTCTCGACAAAATATTGTTAGACCAAAATCCGAATTTGGCTGAAGATTTTTATACTATGATTAATAGTATTGAAATGGATTGGATGCTAAAGTATATGAGATATGCAGGTTTGCAAGACGATGAGCTTTGGAAAGGGCAGCATCGTAGATTTATGAAAGCTGCGTTCTTAAAAAACTATACAAGCATTGAGAACGTTGTATTTGCTGTGGAGCAGGTTGCACTTAAAACAGGTCTAGTTGAATTAAACGATGATCAACGGAATTTGTTAATTGAAATTTGTGAAACAATAGAACCTGAATTAGAGCGTTCTATTGGTGCGTTAGAAATACAGCTATTATAATTGAATGAAAGTTTCCTATCTTTTTACATTACTTACTTGTTCTGTTTTGATGATTTGTGCGAGCAATAATGCTCATGCACAATCAACTCCTAAATATAGTAACGAGTTTTTGTCAATAGGTGTAGGAGCACGTGCATTTGGAATGTCTAATTCTGTAATTGCATCTACAGATGATGTAACCGCAGGATATTGGAATCCAGCAGGATTGGTAAAGCAAGAAGATAAATTACAATTAGCCTTTATGCACTCCGCTTATTTAGGCGGTATCTCTAATTATGATTATTTGGGATTAAGTACTAAGGTGAAAGATAATGCAGCTTTAAGTTTTTCGATGGTGCGATTTGGCGTTGACGGTATTCCAAATACCCTTGACTTAATTAGAAATGGTCAAATAAATTACGATAGAGTTACTGAGTTTAGTGCTGTTGATTATGGCTTTTTTGTAAGCTATGCTCAAGAAGCAATAACAGATGGGCTTAGTTTTGGCGGAAGTGCCAAAGTAATTCATAGAAGAGCAGGTGAGTTTACTACTGCATGGGGTTTTGGTATCGATGTAAGTGCTCGATATGAAACGGAAAAAGACTGGATGTTTGCAGCGGTAATTAGAGATGTTACCACAACTTTTAATGCATGGAGCTTTAATTTTAGTGAAGCAGAAAAAGACGTTTTTACTCAAACAGGAAACGAAATTCCGGTAAATTCTTTGGAGTTAACCTTACCTAAACTTTTAATAGGTGCTGCTAAAAAAATTGAGTTCAACGAAGACTTCAGCTTGCTAACAGAGCTCAATACCGACATCAACACAGATGGAAGAAGAAACACATTGGTTAGAACTGATTTTGTCAGTTTAGATCCGCATCTTGGAATTGAAGCTTCTTACAGAGATATTATTAAACTAAGAGCAGGTATCGGTAATTTTCAACAAGAAAAGGATTTGAATTATGTTCAAAAATGGACGTTTCAACCCAACATCGGTATTGGATTAAACCTCGAAAAAATCACCATCGATTATGCCTTAAGTGATATTGGAGATCAAAGTGCGGCATTGCTTTCACACGTTTTCAGTATTCGAGCAGCTATCAATCCTATCGGGAAATAGCAAATCAGTTTCTTTTTAAATTCAATTTCTTTTCATTTGCTTTAATTTGAAATGCCGAAGAAGTGAAACTATTTCTACTTCTAGCAAGTGTTCTATACTAAAAATACAATAAATCATGACTTGGAGTGATCGATTAATCGAAGTTTTTAAAGAATATGAAAATGTTCCTCGTGCCGCAAAAATGAAGGCGTACATGAGGGATCAATTTGATTATTTTGGGATTATGGCAACACCTCGAAAAGACCTCACAAAAAAGGTTTACGCTGAAATTGGAGTGCCAGAAAATCCCATAGAAGTGGCAAAAGAATTGTTCGTACTACCTCAACGAGAATTGCATTACGTAGGGCAGGAAATGATGTTGAAAGTAAAAAAGCAATGGACTAAAAACGTTATCAAGGAGATAGAGTGGTTTATTGTTACAAATTCGTGGTGGGATACTGTAGACTATATTGCCTCTAATCTAGCCGGCGAATATTTTAAAAAATGGCCAGAAGAAATTGAGAAGGTTATTCTCAAGTGGAATAAAAGCTCAAACATGTGGCTGGTAAGAAGTAGTCTGTTGTTTCAATTAAAGTATAAGAAGAATACAAATAAGGAACTCTTGGAGAAGCTTATTGTGCCACACCTAGAACAGAAAGAGTTTTTTATCAAAAAAGCAATTGGGTGGGCGTTAAGAGAATATTTTAAAACCGACACAGACTGGGTAGTTGCTTTTGTGAATAGATATGAATTGCAGCCCTTAAGTCGCAAAGAAGCATTGAAAAACTTTTAGTTGTTAAATAGAATTTTATCTTTGGTTAATGGAAATCAATGGAATTGAAGGTCTAACAGAAGAACAAATTGTTCAAGAGGTAAAAGACGGAGCTAAATTTGTCTTTTATACATACACGGTTTCTATCATCGTAATGACTTTTAAACGTCCAACGGATGTATATTTTATTA
>CBDUEX010000286.1:0-3316 GCA_965366305.1 uncultured Bacteroidia bacterium
CGTTCGTATGCTGCTATTGCTAATCCTATATTTTGTGTTGTAAAGAGTTTGTCTTCTGTTATATTAGGAAAAGCTTGTTTGAATAGTGTTTGATATTCTAGTTTTAGAAATAGGGTAGGGTTGATGCCTAAACGATGTACATCAAAGCCAGCTATTGCTTGCGTTTCTAATCCTTCGTAGCCTAAATTGTTATTGGCAATGGGAGTGCCCGGAGCCCAACGAGATTCGGTACCAATGTTTTGACTAGTTGCACCAAATTGGCCATTCCAAAGCATTAATTCTTGATATGCCGTATTGAGAACGCTTGGTGATTTAATAGGTTGAACATCTGTTTTTGTTGTGGGACAGTTTTTGTTTCTATTTCTTCCTTCGCCTCCAATTCCGTAGCCTTCACCTCCATCGCCGATTCCTTGTTTTAGACCACTTGCAAAACCTGCACCTTGATGGTGGCAGCTTGCACAAGAGTAGGTGTTCATGCTAATCACATTCTGTGCATTGATAGCTAAACCCGTTTCATGAAATAATAACTTGCCTAATTGAATTTTGGCCTCATTTAACGGATTCTTTGGATCCTGTGGTATTTGGGGAATGTTCTGCCCTTTAGGTAAAATTAAGCCATCTAATGTGCCTGTTGGACTACGTTCTGTTAATAGGTCGTATAAGTCCTTGTCTTTTGTAAATTGAGTCTGATCTTCTTTTTTACATCCATTTAGAATAAATAGAATAATCAGTCCTAGTACTATCTTCAGTTTCATAACGGGGTTAGTTGAGACACAAACAGCAATTTTTTTGCCAAAATAATGTACTTAGTGCAACTTGCAATAAATCAAGCACATAACATTTTTTAATAAATAAAGTTATTCTAAAAATTAGAATTTATATTCTAAAAATATCAGTAGGGTTGTCTAGAATGAGGGCTTTATTTCCTCTTATCACAAACGGACTTCTTACCAAATCTGGATTGTTCATCAGGAGATATGTCCAGTCTCGATCTTCAAAATCACGTCCTTTAATATTTGCTTGGTAGTACGGATTTGATTTGTCGAGGAGTTCTTTTGGAGATTTGTTGAGCTTGGCAAGTATATTTCTCCAAATAGTACCTGTACTTTTGTTTTTCCCAATTTCAATAATGTTAACTTTCCCAGAGAGGCTTTTAGCATAAGCTAATGCCTTCTTAGATTTAGAACAATCAGATTTGAAATAGAGTTGGATTTCGGCGGAATTAGTAATGGATTTATGCATGGTTTAGGCTGTTAGGTAAACCTAATATAGCGAAAAAGAACAATTAAAAAAAACGTGAAATGTTATTTGATTAATTCTGAGGGCAATAAAATTTAAAGATGATGTGTTTAGCAGGAGGTAAATTAGATCCCCAGTTTATTTTCAATGGCGTATTTTACCAATTGTGCAGGACTATGTACTTGCAGTTTTTGATTGATGTTTTTGCGGTGCGATTTTACTGTATGTTCACTAATGCACAATTTGTCGGCAATTTGCCGAGACGTATATCCAGCAGCTATAAATCCAATAATTTCTTTTTCACGATCGGAGACCGTTTCGTCATTCGAATCTTTGAATTCATTTTTATTTTCGCAAAGTGCAGCATCTAAATAAATTTTTCCTTCGTTTACCTGTAAGATGGCATCAACTAGTTTTTCCTTAA
The DNA here is from genome assembly GCA_965366305.1 of uncultured Bacteroidia bacterium. Classification (GTDB taxonomy): domain Bacteria; phylum Bacteroidota; class Bacteroidia; order NS11-12g; family UBA9320; genus UBA9320. Next base: position 1,664 of record CBDUEX010000286.1, read on the forward strand.
GTGATTCTGACCGTAAAATACCATGTACCCCAATTGATTGAAGCAACTTAATATATTTTGGTTTACAATCATTGGTAACCACTAATTGTTTTGTCTTGGTAGGGTGTTTAGAAAGGCTTTGTAAAGCATCTATTACATGGTCAGTGGATTCCATTGGCAATATAAGAGCTATATCGTATGGATTGGCAGTAACTTCTGTTTGAAGACTTAATCCGTTGAGAATACTGGGATTGAGTTGCAAATTCTTTTCTCTTGTTAGCGTTTTGCTAAGAAAAATGGGGTCAATAAATGTACTATTTGAGATGATAATTTCAATCATTCTTGGGGGAATTGTGAGTGCAAAATAACATAATAGAATTTAATATGCCACTAATTGGGTAGTAGTGGTGTTTTTGAAAACAAAAAAAGGGCGAAGAAAAATCTCCGCCCTTTTTTTGTTTTAGTCTTTGGTAGAACTAAGCGAGTTCCAAATCCAAATCTCTAACTTTAATGATAAGTTGAACCACAGAGTGTGTTCTTAATTTTCTGTGTATGTTCTTCCTATGCGTTTTAACAGTTTCACTGCTGATATTTAAACCATATGCAATGTCTCTAGTTGAGTAACCGTTAACTAATAGTTTTACAATTTGTTTTTCTCTACTACTTAATTCAGCGTCCGACTTTCTATTATCTCTCGTATTCATTTGCTCGACGCTTAAAGGGTTAGTGACTAATTACTACTTTGGTACTAGATTGTATACCATTCTCATCTGTGACAAGAACATTGTATACTCCGTTTCCAAGAGTACTAACGTCTACCTTAGCGTTTTGAGCATCGATTTCCGAATTGATAATTGATTTACCTAGCATGTCACTTACAGTTACTTTGTAAGCAAATTCATTGCTCATACCAGTAATATTAACAACGTTGTTTGCAGGGTTAGGATAAACCGTAACCTCGTTTGCTTCGTCTGTGCTAATTCTCACAGGGCCGAAGAATTCAACAGTGTTGTCAAAATCTACTTGTTTAAGCATATAGAATACATCAACTCCTGGTTGGTGCATATCGTGATCGTTGAAAGTGTAGTGTAAGTTTCCAGTAGAGTTTCCTCCTGGAGCTTTAGTGTCTACTCTTCCTAAGAATTCGAATGTACCGTTACCAATTTTACGTTGAACTTCAAAATGACTGTTGTTTATTTCAGTAGCTGTAGTCCAGAAAAGTTTGTTAACTTCTTTCACTCTAATACCGTCAAACGATACTAAAGATACTGGAACAGGAGCGGTGAAACAATTCGATGAATCTAATGTTAAACTGTTGTCAGTTTCACAACCAAAATCATCCGTAACAGTTAAAGTGTAAGAACCAATGCTTGATACATGATCAGGAACAGTGATGTTCGGAGTTGTAGCTGTAAAGCTGTTAGGCCCTGTCCAACTGTAAGAAAGACTACCACAAGATGCAGCAGGTCCTTGACCTGAAGCTGATACATTAATTCCGTGAGTAGTTCCCACACAATTAGGCACCATAGATGCGATATTAGGATCAGTTAGAGGTACAGTAGATGTAGCGTTACCATCGTAACGATCAGTAGCTGTAATGGAGAAACTGTTTTCGTAACTTAATCCTTGAGATGCAGGGTCAACTCCATCAGAAGATACCCATGGTCTAACGTT
>CBDUEX010000287.1:0-3310 GCA_965366305.1 uncultured Bacteroidia bacterium
AGGGCAGAATGGCGGAAGTAAAAAACCGACAGGCGAAGTTCTTGAAATGATAAAAAAAGGTGATGTTGACCATATTCGAGTGGTTAATAGAAACCGAGCTGAAATTTATTTAACAAAAGAAGCTAGGGAAAAAGAAGAGTATAAGAAAGATGTTAAGGAAAGTCCTTTTCCTGCAGGTCAAGAAGCTTTCACTTATTACCTATCAGATATTGGTCCGGAAGATAAATTTGATGAAAAGATTCAAATGGCTCAAGCAGATTTGCCTACTGACAAAAAGTTTGAGGTAAACTGGGCAATTGAGACAAGCATCTGGGATAACCCATTGGTGAGCACGCTTCTATTTGTAGCATTGTTTGTGCTTATTTGGATGTTCTTAATGCGAAGAATGGGCGGTGGAGCTGGCGGTGGAGCTGGTGGCCAAATCTTTAGCATTGGCAAATCAAAAGCACAACTCTTTGATAAAAATACCAAAGTGAATGTAACATTTAAAGATGTTGCAGGACTTGAAGAAGCAAAAGTTGAGGTGATGGAAATCGTGGATTTTCTTAAAAAGCCTAAAAAATATACCGATTTAGGAGGTAAAATTCCTAAAGGAGCTTTGCTAGTAGGCTTGCCGGGAACGGGTAAAACCTTGCTTGCAAAAGCAGTTGCTGGTGAAGCGAATGTACCTTTCTTCTCATTGTCAGGATCTGATTTTGTAGAGATGTTTGTTGGTGTTGGAGCAAGTAGAGTAAGAGATTTATTTAAGCAAGCGAAAGAAAAAGCACCTTGTATTATATTTATTGATGAGATTGATGCAATAGGTAGAGCAAGAGGCAAAAATGCCATGCAAGGAGGAAACGATGAACGTGAAAATACGTTGAATCAACTTCTTACTGAAATGGATGGTTTTGGTACGGATACCGGTGTTATAATTTTGGCAGCAACCAACAGAGTTGACGTGCTGGATAAAGCATTGCTAAGAGCTGGAAGATTCGACAGACAAATATTTGTGGATATGCCAGATTTAAATGAGCGAAAAGCAATTCTCGACGTTCACTTAAAACCACTAAAATTAGATAAAACATTGGATAGAGATTTTCTAGCCAGACAAACTCCTGGATTTAGCGGAGCGGATATTGCCAATATGTGTAATGAAGCTGCTCTAATAGCTGCTCGTAAGGATAAAAAATCGATTGGACAACAAGACTTTTTAGATGCAGTAGATAGAATTATTGGGGGTCTAGAAAAGAAAAATAAAATCATTACACCAGACGAGAAAAAAGCAGTGGCAGTGCATGAAGCAGGCCACGCTGCTGTAAGTTGGTTGTGTGAGCATGCTCATCCATTGGTAAAAGTAACTATTGTTCCTAGAGGAAGAAGTTTAGGAGCTGCTTGGTACTTGCCAGAGGAAAGACAGATTACCAGAACAGAACAAATGCTAGACGAAATGTGTGCAACCTTAGGTGGTCGTGCAGCAGAAAAAGTAGTATTTGATAAAATCTCTACTGGGGCTTTAAGTGATTTAGAGAAAGTTACAAGACAGGCAATGGCCATGGTATCTATCTATGGATTGAATGACAAGATAGGTAATGTTTCATACTATAACATGGAAGAAGGATTCCACAAGCCTTATAGTGAGTCTACAGCTACTATGATTGATCAAGAAATCAAGAAACTTACAGATGAACAATATGCACGTGCTATTAAAATTCTGGAAGAGAATAAAGATAAATTGATGCTTCTTGCTGACAAGCTTTTAGAAAAAGAAGTAATCTTTAAAGAAGACTTAGAAGCAATTTTCGGTAAACGTCCTTACGATCCGGTTGCTGAAGTAAAAGAAGATCTGTTAGTGGATGCAAAAGTGGAATCATCAAATGGTGTAGAAACCAAAGAAGACGATACAGAAGAAGTTTCGGATAGGGAAGAAGCTTAGTTCTTCTTAGATTTTTGTAGTCATGTATTTCCCAATTGCATCGGGAACTAAATACTTGATTGACCTTCCCATTCTTACAAGACCTCTAATATAGGTTGCAGAAATGTTGAGCATAGGGCCTTTCATTACACGCACTTTTTGATTTTTAGCAAACTCACCTCCAGGGAAACCTTCTCTGAAATAAGCTAAAATTTCATAGTTCATTAGAATTTCTTCGTGATCTTTCCATTTTTCAAGGTGCTGAAGATTGTCGGTACCCATAATCAGTACAAACTCAGTCTTAGGGTGCATTTCGGCTAGCTTGGTTAGCGTATAAGCCGTATAAGATGGCGTTGGCATGTCAAATTCAACATCACATGCTTTAAATTTTGGATTGTCCTTAATAGCTAATTCAGCCATTTTTAGACGGTGATCTGCATCCATTATATCCTTTCCTTTTTTCAAAGGATTTTGAGGGGAAACCACATACCATACTTCGTCAAGTTTTGCTTGATCTAGCATATATTGACCTATGATTAAGTGCCCGTGGTGAATGGGGTTAAACGATCCAAAAAATAATCCTATCTTCATCTAATCTTCTGATTTTAAAAAACTTGCCACTAATTTTTCTGTCGTAGCAAAGGTATCACTTAAAACATCGTTAACAATAACTTCATCAAATTGTTGTTCAAAATTTAGTTCACTCTTAGCTTTTGCGATTCGCTCTTGCAATTGGTGCTCCACTTCAGTTTCTCTTTTTGTAAGTCGCTCCATCAATATTTCTACAGAAGGTGGTCGCAAGAAAACAGCTAATGCTTGGTCTCCATAATGTTTCTTTATGTTAAGGCCGCCAACAACATCTACATCAAATATTACCGTTTTCCCTTCACTCCAAAGTCGATCAACTTCGGATTTTAATGTGCCATAGAAAAGGCCTTGATATACTTCTTCATATTCCAAGAAGTCTTCATTTTTTATAGCATGCAAAAATTCGTTTTCCGAATAGAAATAGTAGTCTTTGCCGTCAATTTCGTTTGGTCTTTTATTGCGAGTAGTTACACTTATTGAAAATGCTAATTCTGGAAATTGCTTGAGCAGATGTTTAACAACTGTTGTTTTACCAGATCCTGATGGTGCAGAGAAGATAATGAGTTTTTTCACTACAGTAGATTTAATGCCTGTTCCTTAATTTTCTCCAATTCTTCCTTCATGGCAACTACTTCTTTTTGAATGGCTGCATGATTTGCCTTGCTTCCAAGTGTATTGATTTCTCTTCCCATTTCTTGGGCAATAAAATTCAATGATTTACCTTTAGCTGTGCCGTTTAATGTTTCTTTAAAGTGCTGACAATGAGCACCTAGTCGTATCTTTTCTTCATTGATGTCGAACTTTTCTACGTAGTAAATAAGCTCTTGT
>CBDUEX010000288.1:0-3300 GCA_965366305.1 uncultured Bacteroidia bacterium
AAATAAAAAAACATGAAAAATTCAATTAGAATAATAAAACAAATGGCTTTGAGCCTTATATTTACCGCAATGACTTTGTACTCTTATGCTCAGCCACCGCTTTGTGACACGTGTAATTTTGATTACAATATAAAGTGGAATCCGAAGTTCACTGATTCTGTAAGTGCAACCAATTTACCTCAGTCAGAAAACGAATTTGGGCCATGTGGAAGTGATACCCTGAATAAGAAAAGTATAACCTACATTCATGGTTTAGGAGGAAGTGTTGCTTCTTGGGATAAACAAGTAACTTGGACGGAAGAAAACTATCAAGCGGCAACAATTGTTGCAAATTATAATGGTGCAAATTGGGAAAGCAGTTTTCATCAAGTGGCATTTAAACTGAATGGGGATATAAACACTGGACTTAGTTCCGGAATTAATCAATCGTATCCAAATCGATGTTCAGCAAATGACTTTGCAATAGTTCATAGTCAAGGAGGTATCGCAGCTAGATACTTGGATAGGCAATGGGACGTAAATACCAATGGCACTTATGGAAATCGGAAGTTTTATGGAATAGCATCGTTTGGAACACCGCATGCTGGGGCAGATGTTGCCCTAACAATTGATGAGCATTATTCTTTTATACAGAAAGTAATTACTTCTGTGTTCCTCGAAAACACCTATAATTATCGTGGTTGGTTTGTCGGGATTGATAAATTATTAGACTCAACTGATGCCTTTATAAAAGACAAGCTCGCTCCTATTATGATCGCAGACGTTCATACCAATACATTGGATGAAATGGCTCCAGGTTCGGCAACTATGGATTCTCTTAACAGCCATCAGAGTAAAGTACATAAAGTAGCATTTTATGGAATAGAAGATGCACCAGAAGCGTGGCGAGTGATGGACAATATGACGACCAAAGCAGCAGAAGATTATCCAATATTTACAGCTACAAGTGATCAAAATTTTGTAGATAAGATAGAAAGTGTTCGAAACGATCATGTTGCTTCCTTCCTTGAAAATAAAGCAAAAAGAAAAAGGATAAAAAAATCATTAGGATGGTCAGATATAGGTTATGTTGTATCCTCTGGTGGTGTTGATCTTGCGATTCTTAGACTTTTAACAGAGAACAATTATCGCAATGAAGCCATTGCTTTTTTGAATAATGCAAATACAGAATGGAGATACTTAATTGGGTCTCATCATCGAGATTCATTTGTGTTAGATACAGTTGAAAAGTATATTGTATCTTGGTCAGAAAAATATGCCTATGGAGGATGGATTCCAATGAATAGAGCATTCACAACATATTCGCAGGCCAGTTTATATTCAAATTCTATTCAATCAAATTTTAATCGAACGGTTACGTCACCAGTTATCGATTCTACTTCAACTGAAATTAAAATTCTAACGATTTTCCCTTCGGATGGAGTAGTGCTAGCGAAGAGCCAGTTGGCTTATCCTGGAGTAGGTAATCGCACAGATTTAATGGAGCATGATAATCATTTCCAAGAGCGGAATAGCCCTGAAACAGAAAGAGTTTTGCTAAAATTGTTTAAAGGAGATTATGATACGTTTTTTACTACAACTGAGAAATAGCTTGATGAAATCCATGATTAACATAATGGCCTGTTTGATACTTGTTTTGAATCTATGGAGCTGTAAGCCAAATGATCAGGCACCTTTGCCAGTGGCTGCTTCAACTTCAATTATTTGGAAAAATCTTATATCAGAACAACCAGAATCGAGTTTAAATAGCTCGCCGATGTACTATAATGCCTCAGTAATTATAGGCAAACGAGAATCTTCTGGTTATATGGTTAAAGCTTTAAATGTAGAAAACGGACAAAGTTTATGGAAAGTTTTTTTTGATAATACTGGTGGCTTTAATCCAATTGAAAACGAATCATTTCTTTATGAAGACAAGATTGTTTTATCTATGGGCAAGCGGATTTATGTACTTGATGCATCTGATGGTAACTTAGTCTGGAACTATGAGTCTGAGTTTATGAAAGGAAATTCGTGTATAATAGATGACTATTTGTATAAATCTGACATTGTAAATAAAAATTCAAGTTCACTTTACAGATTTGATATAAACACAGGTGCAGAAGAAAAACTCTTTACCATAGATCGTACTATGTATGGCAATGGCTATTCCCCTGGATTATTAATGCCCGTGCAATGGATTCATCCCAATGGAGATAAAATTTTAGTGCTCCAGAACAGAACCTACAGTTGGTTTGGTGATCAAGAGCATAAAATGGATATTCTCGCTTGGAATCTTACTGCAGATAGTATGCTTTGGTATCGTGATAGTGTCGATGGCTTTAGCAGCACAGCTCGTCCAGCAATTGATGGCGACAAAGTCTTTTTTTACGGAGATCATCATGCTTATTGTATTAATCCATTGAACGGTGAAACTATTTGGAAATACTTCATTGGTAATGGACCGGAAGATGATTTCAATACTGCCAATATTCTTTTGCTTGAGGATAAGCTTATTGTAAAGCCAGATAGCAGACATATGCATGCAATAAATAAGGAAAGTGGTGCACATATCTGGACTAACTTAGAAACAAGGGCCATGCCCGGTTTACTTACCGTTAGAAACGACACTATTTGGTTTAGCAGTGGATGGGTTTTGGCAGTTGATGCTAATACGGGTGAAAAATTAATAGAATGGGACAATGATGGACATGGCTCTTGGATATTCCCGGTAGCCTTTCACCCTACAAATGGAAACATTTATACCAGTGATGCCAGCCATCTTTATTGCCTTAATCCAACGTATATGCACTAGCATTAAAACTAAACTACTACTTTTTGATTTTTTGAAAATTCTAATATTTTCCCTATTATTGAATTGAAAACTTTATGAAACTCTTTATCTCTAATTCCATTGTTGGTATTTTCAAAATCACGATTAATACCACCCCAATTATTTTAACTTTACATCGTTTAATACAACCTGTTATGAAAAAATTAACATTGCTGTTATTGCTGTTCATGGTCTGCTTTCAGTCTTTGGCAGAAACACCAATTGGTGACAAATCACCAGCTTTTGATTCAAGTAAAGCATTTCAAACCATTCGCATAGGTTATAGTTTCGGATTTAAACCGTATGGAATATCCAATTTGGATCTAAAAGACCAAAATATCACCTCTGTAATCACTGCAGAAATGGATATCTACGATAATAATGGGGTCTTTTTTGAATATGTTAATCAACCCATGATGCACATTGATGAAGGCTTACAAACCCTTGATTTGATCTTCAGCTCCTACCAATTTTACTATGATGTCTAC
>CBDUEX010000289.1:0-3294 GCA_965366305.1 uncultured Bacteroidia bacterium
AGTACTCACTTTGTGCTAATTCAACCTGTGTTCTGGCTTGGGCGGTTTGAGCATTTTTAGCGAAGATGTCCAGAATTAAACTGCTTCGATCTATGATTTTGCAGGTTACTTCTTTTTCTAAATTTCGAATTTGAGACGGACTTAATTCATCATCAAAAATGGCTAAGTCTATATCGTACTCTTTAATATATGCAGCTACTTCCTCCACTTTGCCTTGCCCAATATACGTTTTGGGATGTGGGTGTTCTAGTCGTTGCACAAAACGCTTCAACGTTTCTGCACCTGCCGTTGTTGCCAAAAATTCAAGTTCATCCAAGAAAACCTTGCTGCTTTTTAATGGCGTATTTTTTGGCTCAACACCTATTAAGATGGCTCGCTCTAGTTTGTTTATATTTTCTACGTGATATCCCAAATTAGAAGAAATAGATAGTTAACTTCGTTACTTGTAAAAATTGCAGTGCAAAAATACTCGCTAAACATACGTAACCTCACATGGTTGATATTACTTTTTTGTTTAACGGCAAAAAGTCAAGTATTGCAATGGAGTAATCCCACCAAACTTAAAGGAGCAGCAGTTTATACTCAAGTAATTGGAGAAAATGAAGCCGGTGTATTTCTTTTGCGATATCGCAATCGATTTTACAGCAAGAATGTAATTATTGAACAGTACAATCATCACCTTGCTTTAGAGCAAAGCAAAACTTTCGACCTTAAAAATGCACGACTAGTAAAACTGTATCTCTTACAGAATAGCATCCTTTTTGTTAAGTCAAGCTTTAGCAAATCCAATCAAACCAATCAGCTTATTGCTCAACATTATTCATTTGATTTTAAGCCTAAAGGGCAACCCATTATACTGGCCGAGGCGGATGTGACCGAATATGGAAACAGAGGAAATTTCAGAATGCGACTGAGTGATAATCGTCAGTTTTATTCGCTCATCTTTAGCAATGCAGCAGACAATGGTGACATGGTGTTGCATCATAAATTGCTAGATGCCAATTTAAGTGAGTTGGCCGTTAAAATTGTGCAGCTGCCTATTCCTTTTGGCGACTTTATCGTTCAAGATTTTTTGGTCAATAATCGTGGAGAAGTGGCATTTCTAACCAACACCATTTATAAGGAAAGACGTCGTATTCTAAACACAGTTCAAAGCATGTATTACCTCAAGCAAAATCAATTAAATGATTTTGTTGTAACCGATAGCTTAGATATTAAAACCATTGACCTGGTTTACGACCGATTACGAGACAAGCCTAGATTAGTTGGTTTTTTTGGAAATAAAGATGATTATGGCATCACGGGATCGATATTTTTCGAATTAGATGATTCATTGCAACATGGCCTTTTAAGCACGAGTACTTTTTCAGAAGACTTAATTGCTCAAATAAGTGTTAATGATAGGCACAATGGAGCGGTATCAGAAGGCTTTCAAATTTTGGAATCGATACCTCGAAATGATGGAGGTACCCTTTTTATCGCAGAGCAAAAAGAAATTGCAACAGAAGATGATGTGGTTATGGTAAACGGAATACCACAAAGTACTTCTAAGAATGTCTATAATTTTAATGAAATAGTACTTTTAAATTACGATAGTTCAGGCTTCCTCGACTGGAGCAAAGTAATTACCAAAAATCAAACTACTATAAACGATGGGGGATACTTTAGTTCTGCTGTGGTGTATGTTGGAGATCAGTACATTCAATTGTTATACAATGATCAATTGCGAAATACAGGTGATATAATGCAATACACCATTTACAATAATGGAAAGATGGAAAGTAGTAAACTCTTGAAAACCGAGTTAGATTACGTTGCTATTATTCCAGCGGAGTCAAAACAAGTTTCTTCCAACAAAGTGATTATTTCTACTTCAAAAAATAGAAGATTTGCACTGCTAAAACTCATTTACGATTGATAGATTATTTAACAAAGAATAGAATTAGTGCGATTGTTGTTTCACTGCTCATTTTAATTGGTTGCCAATTTATGATTGGTGATTTTTCAACACGTGCATTAGCTTTTCTTTCGCTCCTTTTTCTGCAAGGGCTCATATTTGATTACCTCTGCTTTCGATTTAGTATTCTTGGACAAAAAAGCAATATGCCGCTTGTGCTGTTTGCAGCTTTATCGGTATTGGTAATTTCAAATTTAAGTTTCGGCATTATTATTTATGGTTTTGTTTGGTTAGCTGCCTTCTTTTTAGCATTTGAGAGCGGTGAAGACAGTTCGCAATCCAATAACTACATTATTTTTATTGGAATAATCTTAGGCATAGCTCAAACCATCAATAATATTAGTATTCTATTAATGCTGCCAGTGTTTGTTTTGTTTTTACAAACGGGAGCCAGGAGTTCTAAAGGCTTTATTCAAAGCATTATTTACTTTTTTATGGTCATATTTTCCTACATTGGAATTCTATTTGTAATGGAATTAGAAAGTAAAATTTATGAACTAATTCCCGAACTTACCTTCGACTATTCCTTGTTTAATACCATATTGATTAAACTCTTCGTACCGTTTTTAATCGCAAGTTTAGTGGTGCATTTTGTACAATTAAATACCTATCGATTTAGGTATCCTAATAAATCAAAGATTCTAAATTACACCTTATTAGTGCAGCTGGTTTTAGCCGTATTGCTGGTGTTAATTACAGCTCAAGCTGGCCTTATAATTTATTTTATCTTGCCAAGTGCTCTGCTGCTCAGTTTTGCCTTTGTCTATAAAAGCAGTTCCACTTTCGCAAATGCAGCATTTAGTAGTTTGATTGTAATTGCTTTAGCCACAATGTGGTTGTATCAATATTTAATTTTGTAACGCGATAATTATTTAGTTTTCTTTGCATAGTACATTTAGTTTATGAACGAGGAAATTAAAATGGTGTTAGACCAATTGAAACAGGATGTTGAAAAGAGTCTTCACCACGTAGAAGCAGAAATAGGAAAATTACGTGCAGGTAAAGCTATGCCAGCTATGTTAGATAGTGTTCAGGTTGAATATTATGGCAGCAAAGTGCCACTAAGCCAAGTAGCAAATGTTAATACTCCAGATGCAAAAACACTTATGGTTAAGCCATGGGAAAAAGGGATGCTGGAGGAAATTGAGAAGGCTATAATGTATGCCAACCTGGGTTTGAATCCTCAAAACGATGGTGAGCAAGTAATTATTAATGTTCCTCCGCTAACCGAAGAACGAAGAATGCATCTTGTGAAACAAGTGAAGGGAGAATCGGAACATGGTAAAATTGGATTACGAAGTGCTCGTAAAGATGCTATCGACACCATTAAAATGTTG
>CBDUEX010000290.1:0-3284 GCA_965366305.1 uncultured Bacteroidia bacterium
AAACCTACGATTACCATCTCTTCTATCCACGTGGATTTGTAGAAGGACTGATGGAATTGAAAGACCATATTCCGCAGCTACTCGAGAAGTTTTACTTCAATGCTTTTCGATCGTTTATTGCTACGGCATTCTTTATAGCCGGCATCTACTTTATTGTTAAAAGTGATAAACAAATGGTGAAATGGGGATTGTCAATCATCACCTTTGTTTTTGTGGTCTTTATTATCAAAACAGGACTCGTATTTGCTGTGCACAGCTATTACATCATTCCGTTTACTCCTGTTATGGCATTGCTGGCAGGTTATGCCCTCACTAAAATACCGTTGAAGTATCAATACTTGGTTTTAGTCTTAATTTCTGTAGAAAACATTGCCAATAACCAACACGACTTTTTTATTGCCGAGAATCAGAAGTACAAACTGGCACTGGAATACAAGATAGCGGATGTTATTCCCAAAGAAGATCTTATTATAATTAATGGGGGCTTGTCTCCGCAAGACATGTACTTCACCCATAAAAAAGGATGGACAGTTTACAACCGCAATGTTACTGACACCCACTTCATCGACTCGTTGAAAAGCAAAGGAGCTGCTTACCTCATCATTGATCAACACCGGCTTAATCACGAATTTCCTCAATACGAAACCGTATTTAAGGATGAAGATTATTCTTTTTATAAGTTAGACTAGCACACCCAACTGGCTTCACATTAATATCCATCTTCGTATATACTAGAATACCCTACCTTTGCAACTGCTTTATGCAAATGAGCGAACGTCCCATATCGGCTTGGTTACCCATTACCAAAAAAGAAGTAGAAGAACGTGGTTGGGGACAACTGGACGTTATTCTAATTACTGGCGATGCCTACATCGACCATCCTTCTTTTGGTGCTGCCGTTATTGGTAGGATTATAGAAAGCGAAGGATTTACCATTGCTCTTATTCCACAACCCAATTGGCAAGATGATTTACGTGATTTCAAAAAGCTAGGAGCACCCAAGTATTTCTTTGGTGTTACTTCTGGAAACATGGATTCTATGGTAAACCATTATACCGCAGGCAAACGAAAACGCTCTACCGACTCCTATTCTCCTGGAGGCGTTGCTAATTTTAGACCGGATTATGCCTTAAGTGTTTACACCAAAATATTAAAGAAGCTGTATCCCGAAGTTCCTATTTTAATTGGCGGCATTGAAGCTTCGTTAAGAAGGGTTACGCATTACGATTATTGGAGCGACAAATTGATGCCCAACATTCTGGAAACCAGTCAGGCAGATTTATTGGTGTATGGAATGGGTGAACAACCTTTGAGAGAAGTGTTGGCTTTGTTAAAAAAAGGCGTTCCATTTCATCAACTTACCATGGTAAAGCAAACAGCTTACCAACGTCCTGTAGAGGATGGCATCCCTAAAAACAAGAACTGGAAAGACATTGAGCTGAATGCTCACGAAGTGTGTTTGGAAGATAAAAAGGCGTTTGCCTCCAATTTTAAACATGTAGAACAAGAATCCAATAGTGTTCGAGCAAAGCGAATCATCCAAAATACCTACGATAAAAATTTGATTATCAATCCGCCATTTGCAACCATGACGGAAAATGAAGTAGATCGTTCATTCGATTTACCGTTTACGCGAATGCCGCATCCCAAGTATAAAAAGAGAGGTGCAATTCCGGCGTATGATATGATTAAGTTTTCTATCAATACGCATAGAGGATGTTTTGGTGGATGTAGTTTTTGTACTATTTCTGCTCATCAAGGCAAGTTTATAGCCAGTAGATCAGAAGAATCGATTCTTAAGGAAGTAGATGCTGTTACGGCAATGCCTGACTTTAAAGGATATTTAACTGATTTAGCAGGACCATCGGCGAATATGTACAAGATGCAAGGAAAGGATTTATCGATTTGTGATAAGTGCATTGCTCCTTCTTGTATTCACCCGGTTGTTTGCGACAATTTAGATACCAGTCATAAGGCAATGACGGATTTATACCGCAAGGTAGATGCCAATCCAAAAATTAAAAAAGCATTTATTGGTTCTGGAATTCGCTATGATTTATTAACCAAATCGTACAATAAAAAAGGGGATTCTAAGGATATGTACGAATACCTGGAACAAGTGCAAACTCGCCATGTTTCAGGAAGATTGAAAGTTGCTCCCGAGCATACTTCAGATGACACCTTAAAAGTAATGCGAAAACCAAAGTTTGAGCATTTCAAATCGTTTAAAAAGTTATACGACCAAATTGATAAGAAATACAACTTAAATCAAAAGTTGATTCCTTACTTTATATCGAGTCACCCAGCCTGTAAGGAAGAAGATATGGCCAATCTAGCTGCGGAAACCAAAGACATGGGATTTCAGTTGGAGCAAGTACAAGACTTCACTCCTACTCCAATGACGGTAGCAACGGTAATTTATTATTCAGGGTATCACCCGTATAAATTGCAAGAATACTATGTTCCAAAAAGCAAATACGAAAAGCAAAATCAGCATAAGTTTTTCTTTTGGTACAAGCCCGAAAACCATCAATGGATTCGCGATCGTTTAAATGGAACCAAGCAAGCCCATTTGGTAAATGTGTTACTCAAGCCGACCAAGCCCAATAAGCGATACAAAGGCAAAGCTCAGAAGTTTATAAAAAAGCACGGCAATCCCAATAACCAAGGCATGGAAAAGTACGTTGGTCAAGGTGGAAAAGGAAAGAAACGCGGGTGCGATTAAGATTTATTGATCCGTCTCACATTTGGGGTTCGCAGGCACTATGGTAAATAATGCTGTTATTCCTGGTTTGTTTTTTTCAGTAATCTTTTCTTCAAATGTTGCAGTTAGTTTCACTTTACCACATTTCTCAAGATTCAAAGTATAGGTAGTTCCTCCCTTATTCCCAGGATGTACAAAAGCATCGTAGTATCCTCTTAGTGTATCTCCATTGTCTTTCAAGATGTTGGCTTTCACTCTTAATTGTTCTTCTGCATAACCACCTCCAGCACTAACTGTCATCGTAATTTTACAGCGATCGCCATCTCCACAATTAAAAATTGTTGTAGCTTTTGAATCCTTATGACCTAACTTAGCTTTCCCAGATCGTGGAGGACCAAACAAAACTATTCCTGTTGAAGTTCCATCTTTATAATCCTTACCAGTGTCTGGATATTTACCAAGTCCACCAGGTTTGGATTTTTGCTCACGTGGTCCAGCCACTTCGTCTGTGTTTTCACTATAATCTGGGGAGACTTTCCATTTAAAATCTCCAGCAACTTGTTTTGTCCGAACTACGGAA
>CBDUEX010000291.1:0-3284 GCA_965366305.1 uncultured Bacteroidia bacterium
GACGAGCATACATTTTATAGTTCGGCTTGAACCGAAACATATAAATTCTACCATAGGTTGTTAACTCCTGTGCAAATTCCTGTGCAAGTTCTTTGTGCCATGACTTCGGAAAGTACCGAAGAGCATTTCTGATTGCCAGTTTTTTCTCATCAAGCGATAAAATATCTTTTCGTTTCGGTGCTCGATTTAGTGAAGCATCATACGAATAGGGTGCTGGTAATTCTGATGGAATTCCTTGTTGAATTTGATGTCTAAAATCCACTTGTGATTGGGTCATTGATAGCAAAGGTGTAAATACGCTTTAGATAAACAAAATGCTGCCTGAAAAGATTGTTCAAATGTGCAAATTAAAATTCCCTGTCAATCGTTCTCATCCAATTCAAATATTTCTTCTACAGACTTGCCAAATAATTGAGCAATTTTTAGTGAAAGAACCGTGGATGGCACATACTTCCCACTCTCAATGGCATTGATGGACTGTCGACTTACATTAATTTTAAAAGCCAATTCCTGCTGAGTTAACCCTGCTATTGCACGTTCTACTTTGATATTATTCTTCATTTAACTCTCCTCCCTTACGTGATTGTCTTAGCATGTAATTAAATCGAAAGACAAATAAAAGTAACACTGAAAACATTTGAAAAACAAGTACATTTAAGAAGGTCAGTCCATACACTAAAACAAACGAGATTAACAATAAGATATAACTTACTAGAACAGACCACATCAAGGATTTAAGTCGCATGCTTGCAATATATTCATCTTCCACTTTTTCTTTTGAGAATCCAACCAGCAGTCCTCCTACTATACACAAGATCCCATTTGTAGTATCTAGCAAATTTGCTTGCACCTTTCCAAACCACTTCCCTTGACCAAAAATATTATCGGCATACAATGAGTACACTTTTACATTCAACATTAAATCCGGAATCAGAAGTACTGCAATCCATAATAATACGGAAAGTAAGAGTAGCACCCAGCCCACTTTCTTAAAGCGATTAGGTAATAATAGGAGTTCTTTCATATTACAAATGTAAAGAAAACTTTACATTTTGTCAATTCTTCTTTACTTATTTCAAATTCCAACTAGCTTATCATGTGATTATCTACCTTTGAATCCATCATGGAGTCTAATCAAATTTTTGGAATCGTTACTGTTTTAGTAGGTATGTTTACCTTCGTTGCAAGCTCATTAAACTTAGAATTTTTCTTTAACAACAGAAGAGCTGCAGCCTTTATTAAACTCTTTGGCAGACAAGGAGCTAGAATATTCTATATGATTCTTGGAGCATTTCTAATGTATGTCGCCTATTTGATATACATGGGACCAAAATAAAAATAATTATAAGGTTTTTAATTCTGTTCGTTCATACTGATATGAAATTTAAGAACAGTAAAATAAAATTAATTCTTGGTGCATTTTTACTTGCATCTGTTAGTCTCTATGCAGCAAACATTATAAGTTGGAAAATAGACAACTCTCACACATCCGTAAACTTTACAGCAACTCATTTCTTCTCTGAAGTAACTGGTAATTTTACTGAATTTTCAGGTGATGTAAACTTCGACCCAGACAATCTTGAAGAAAGTACAGTATCATTTAATATACCTGTAACCAGCATTAACACAGGTGATGCAAAAAGAGATAAACACTTGCAAACGGATGATTTTTTCAATGCTAAAAAGTATCCGAACATTACGTTTAAATCTACCAAATTCGTTAAAAAAGAAGACGGCACTTTAGCAGTTCTTGGTAACTTAACCATTAGAGACCAAACAAAATTAGTTGGACTTCCGTTTAAGGTAACAGGAAGAATGGACCACCCGATGATGAAAAATACTGAAATCATTGGAATATCACTTAAAACGAAACTGGATAGAAACAGTTTTGGTGTTGGTACAGGAAGTTGGGCTGCAACAGCAGTTGTAGGCGACGAAGTTCTAGTGAATGTGAATATGGAAATGAATCGAAAAAAATAAAATTAGTTTTTGGTTTAGTATATAAATGAAGCGAGCTCCGTTGGGGCTCGCTTTATTATTTTATAAACTTTTTATTTAACCATCATCACTTTTGGCTAATTCTTTCATATTTGCACCCCTATAATATGAAGGTATATCTTTTCCTTGCTCTTATTCTGTCTTCCCTAACTGGAATTTCCCAGAATTTTGAGAAAAAGCCACTAACCAATAAAAAAGGAGAATTTTATGCTCACTGGGGTTGGAATCGAGAGTGGTACAACAAATCAGACATATACTTTAAAGGTGATAACTATGAGTTTACATTGCGAGATGTTGTAGCGAAAGACAAGCCGGCAGAATTTGACATAGAAACCTATTTCTCCCCTGCATATGTTACTGTGCCCCAATATAATTTTAGAATTGGCTACTACTTCAACGAACATTATCATGTTTCTCTAGGTGTTGACCATATGAAATATGTAGTTCAAGGGGATCAAACAGTAAAAATTGATGGTGTTATCAATGAAAACGGAAATCCCTATAACGGAACCTATGCCAATGACGACATAGTTTTAGAGTCCACCTTTTTACAAATGGAGCATACAGACGGGCTCAACTATAGCAATGTTGAAATAGGTCGATTTGACAATATACTAAAATACAAAAAGCTTACCCTTGGACTTACAGAAGCTTTTGGAATTGGTGTTATGTACCCTAAATCTGATGTCCACTTATTTTCAAATGACAGGCACGATGAATTTCATGTAGCCGGCTTTGGATTAAATACCCAAATAGGCTTAAATCTTAAGTTTTATAACCATTTCTATCTCCAATCTGAGTTTAGAGGCGGTTACATTAACATGCCTGACATTCGAACCACATACTCTAAGGCAGACAATGCTGAGCAAAAGTTTTTCTATTCCCAATTTAATATTCTCTTTGGAGCTTTTTGGAATTTAAATTCTAAAAACTAAGCACTTCATCTCAGTTTCCTCTTTTTTCAGAATCGCTTCATCGACTTAAGTCTATTCTGGCGATATTAACCTTAAATTTGCTCAAATGAATATTCTACAGATTCAAAATGTATCGAAATTCTATGCTAATCACACGGCATTAGATAAGGTGTCTTTTGATGTTCCAAAAGGTAAAATTTTTGGATTGCTAGGTCCCAACGGTGCTGGCAAAACCTCTCTAATTCGTATTATCAATCAAATAACAGGACCCGATGAAGGTCAAATTTTATTTGATGGCGAATTACTGAACAAAGAACACATAAAAAGTATTGGCTATTTGCCTGAAGAACGAGGTCTCTACAAGAAAATGAA
>CBDUEX010000292.1:0-3268 GCA_965366305.1 uncultured Bacteroidia bacterium
TTTTGGCTTTTTAAAGTTAAAGTGAAATTGAAAAAGTTCACGGACAGAATAATCGTCTAGTAAATGCATTTCTGGACTGCTAAAGCTAAACAAGGCTTCGCTACTGTCTGAACTTGAGTAGTTTACACTACCTTTGGTGGGAGTTAACACGCCTCCAATGATTTTGAGTAAAGTGCTTTTTCCAGAGGAATTGTATCCAAGAAGTGCGTATTTGGTATTGCCTGAAAAGGTATAGTCGAAATTTTTGAAAAGTACTTCTTTGTTGAAGCGTTTTGCTATGTCTTTACATTCAATAGTAAGCATTTAGCGAGAGATATATCCTTTCATTACACCTCGATCAGATGCTCGGATAAAACTAATAATATCATCCCGTTCTCGGGTAGCAGGCATTTCGGTTTCTATTTTTGTAATTGCTCGAGCGTTATTCAAGCCTCGCACATAAAGTGTTCGGTAGATTTCTTGAATTTCACTTATTTTTTCTGGAGTAAATCCTCTGCGTCTCAATCCGATACTGTTTACCCCTTCGTAACTAAGCGGCTCTCTTGCTGCTTTAGTATACGGTGGTACATCTTTTCTAACCAAAGAACCTCCACTTATCATAACGTGAGCACCAATCTTAACAAATTGATGAACCGCAACTAAACCACTTAAGATGGCATAATCGTCGATTTCAACTTCTCCTGCAATTTGAGATGCATTTCCAATAATTACGTGATCCCCTAAAACACAATCATGTGCAATGTGAGAATACGCCATTAATAAACAATTGCTTCCTACTACAGTTTTAGAACGTGCATTTGTTCCTCTGTTTATGGTAACACATTCTCTAATGGTAGTGTTGTCTCCAATTACTACTGTGGTTACTTCACCATCAAATTTCAAATCCTGCGGTATAGCTGAAATAACGGCACCTGGAAATATGCGGCAATTTTTTCCAATGCGAGCACCTTCCATAATGGTAACATTAGAACCTATCCACGTTCCTTCTCCAATTTCAACATCTTTATGGATGGTTACAAATGGCTCAATAACTACATTGTCTGCAATTTTTGCACCAGGGTTTACATATGCTAACGGTTGAATCATTTTTATTTATTTTCTACAATTTGAGCCATCATAACAGCCTCGGTTACCAGTTTATTTCCTACAAAAGCTTCCCCTTTCATAATACACAATCCCCTTCTAACTGGGGCAGTAAGTGTCATTCGTATAAGTAAGGTGTCTCCTGGTACTACTTTATCTTTGAATTTGGCACTTTCTATTTTTACAAAATAGGTGCTCCATTTTTCCGGGAATTCCTTGTCGTTTAGAACCAAAATTCCTCCTGCTTGTGCCATCGCTTCTATTTGAAGCACACCTGGCATTAATGGTTCTCCTGGAAAATGTCCTTGAAAAAAGTATTGGTCTCCAGTGATGTTTTTTATCGCAACAACCTCATTATCAGTCAATTTAATTACCTTATCCACCAGTAGAAACGGGTGTCTGTGTGGTAATATATTTTCTATTTCCTGATGATTAAATATGGGTACAACATTGGGATCATAAACCGGTGTATTTACCGCATTTTTTGATTCCTTTTTATGACGTAAATACGCTGCTTTTATCTTTTTAGCAAACTCTACATTGGCAGCATGACCAGGTCTTGCAGCTAAAATTTGTGCTTTAAGTGGCACACCTGCTAACGCTAAATCGCCCACCATATCCAACAGTTTATGTCGTGCTGGCTCATTTTGAAATCTTAAATCAACATTGTTTAAAATGCCTTCTTTTTTAACCTCAATCTTATCTTTATTAAACAGCTTCGCCAGCTTATCCATTTCATGAGCTTCTACTTCACGATCTACAATAACAATAGCATTGTTTAAATCTCCACCTTTAATAAGGTTGTTGTCTACCAACATTTCCAATTCATGCAAGAAACAAAATGTTCTACAACTCGAAATCTCATCACTAAACTCAGAGATATTGGTAATAGAAGCATGCTGACTTCCCAATACAGGCGAGTTATAATCAACCATCACGGTTAATCGATAATCACTCGCAGGCAATGCCATCATTTCAACTCCCGATCCATTGGAATAGTTTAAACGACTGGTAATTTCAAAATATTCACGTTCTTTCTTTTGAGTTTCAATTCCTGTATTAACCAATAAATCAATAAACGGCTTCGAACTTCCATCCATGATAGGAGTTTCTGGTCCATCCAGTTTAATTAAAACATTGTCAATTTCTAATCCCGCCAGTGCCGCTAATACATGTTCTACCGTATTTACTCGTGCACCGTTATCTTCAATAGTTGTTCCCCTTGATGTATCTACCACCAAATCACAATCTGCTTTAACTTTAGGTTGGCCCTCCAAGTCAATACGTTGAAAGACATATCCATGATCTTCTGGTGCGGGCTCAAAGGTGAGATTTACTTTTTCACCGGTGTGCAATCCAACTCCAGAAACACTTACACTTCCTTTTAGCGTGGTTTGAAACTTATCCATTTTCTGATTTATTTTCAGTTTTTTGTTTTGACTCTAATTCTCTTATTCGTTTTTCCATCTCTGGAAGATTACGATACAATACTCTCGATTTCAACGCATTACCAATTGGTAAGTGAGGAGAATCGGTGTATTTGCCACCTTCTTCGGTTATACTCTTATTTACGCCACTTTGAGCTCCAACTTGCGTACCGTTGGCAATTGAAATGTGGCCAACTATACCCGCTTGACCTGCAATTACACAATTGTTTCCAATTTTTGTACTTCCAGCAATTGCTACCTGCCCTGCAACTACGGTGTTTGTTCCAATTTCTACACCATGTGCTAGCTGCACAAGATTGTCTAACCTACAACCATCACCAATAATTGTACTTCCCATGTTGGCTCTATCGATACTGCAATTGGAACCAATTTCTACATTGTTGCCAATAATTACATTGCCAATTTGAGGAATCTTAATATAGGTTCCATCGGGCATTGGTGCATGACCAAACCCATCTGAACCTATAGCAGTGCCACTATGTATAATGCAATCATTTCCAATTACCGTTTGATAATAGATAGAAACATTTGAATAAATTAATGTATTTGAACCGATGGTTGTGTCTTCGTAGATACTGCAATTCGCGAATATTCTGGTATTGTCACCAATGGTAACGTTTTCTCCAATATACACATGAGCTCCAAGATGACAATTTTTGCCTATTGATGCACTAGGTTCTACCACTGCGGTAGGATGTATTCCTTGTTGAGGATTCTTGTAATCAAAAAATTGAATG
>CBDUEX010000293.1:0-3262 GCA_965366305.1 uncultured Bacteroidia bacterium
TTTTCTGAAATGCATAAGCACTTTTACATCGCCTATTTTCCAAGGCCTAATAATATAATATAGAGCCAATTCTAGAGCCATAAAGCGACGCATTGTTTTTTGGTTATACAAGGTGCCGTCAATATCAAAAATCACCATTTTTAGGTTGTCAGGTTGCTGACTCATTCTGCAACAAAATTATTTAAATAATGGTTTGAAAATCCAGTTAAAGAATTTATTGACTACTGGCACTGTTGCCATGTAGAAACAGATCATTGGCAAGAACGGGAACATTCCTCTTTTAAACGATGATTTCACCATCGATTGTACCGAATAAGAAAAGCCCTCTCCTCCATTATTCATTTGATAATACAACATAAAGTAGATACCGAAAGATATTAAAATACCGATGAGCAAGATTGGCTTTGTTTTTACGATGGTTTTAATGCTGGCAATAATCACAATTAAGAAAATGATAAAGATAGCACCATACATTTGGGTACTCTTTAATACTTCATAAACCTGACTCACTAAGTCTGTGAATTTATCGGTATCCCAAAACAATCGTTTTACGAATACATCGGCTCCTTTGTACACATTTACTATGTAAAACTTTGAGTATGCTTGCCAAATAATAAATGGAGCGGCACTTATGGCTCCAAACAAAACAAGTGGTTTCCAATAGTTGCCAATTTTCATGCGATGATTTCTAAAACCATCTATTAATAACATTGCTCCACCTCCTAAAATAAAAATAACCCCATCACTTCGTGTCCAAACGTTTAAACCAATCATTATTGCTCCAAGAAGCAAGAAAGAACGATCACGTTTTTGAATGTATTCAAACAGGGCTATTAACCCTGCAGCGGCAAAGAAGGTTTGCGGAACATTGGTTAATGAAAGCGATGCCATGGCTAAAAATTCGGGTACAGATATGAGCAAAAGTGTAAAGAACATTGCTGCCGTTTCTGTGGTATACTTCCGAAATACAGACCAGAAGTAAATGGCTAAGGATATAAAGAGCAATACAACCACAATCTTAGAAGAATTTAAGCCAGCCATGTAAGCAACAGCAAAACTGCTATTTACAAATGGAGGATATGAATGACGAATGCCAGCTGTAGGATTTTCAACATCAAATATCGAGTTATTGTAGGTTCCTTCAGCTGCAACCACCTTTGCCATGTAATCGTATCCCGTAATTGTGTCATACGCTGCCGGTGGCCAGAAAAGTGCTTTGGCGGCCATTACGTATATGATATAAACTAGCAGTCCGAACAAGAAAATCCAGCTTAAATTAATGGACTTTAATTTTTGCAATGATTTTGCGTCGAATTGAAACAAGTTTTTAAGATTTCCTTGTTTCCAAACGAGTGCTAAAGCAACTAAGGCAAGCACACTGGAGGAAATTAACACCAAGTTTAAGGTAAATGGCATTTTAATAAAACTAAAAAAGACCATTACGAATGATAGCAATGCAAATCCAAGCGGAAATGCTAGCCCAATTTTTTCGCCTAATTTCAATTGTGTAGAAATCGCATTTGCTAGTATAAAACCAAGGATGAAAATGAGTAAGAATATAAGTGATACCAACATAGTTTATGGATTAATTGCAAATACTGCGTGTTTACTTCTATTTCCTGTAATGTGTGGTAGTCTGTCATAACCCCATCCGTTTATTACCGCAAGATGCGTTGCTTTTGCGTAGATTGGTGATGTTTCTTTTTCCTTCTCAAAAACAACTTTCCGAGGATATAAAAAATAGGAAACCCAAACTTTATTTTTCATGTATCTATCAAAATCAGAATCAACACCATCTTGTTGAATTATTGAATCTGGTGGCATCAAAATGATGGCATCTTCTGGTGTGTTGTCTGAAATATATTTTAGAAATTGAACATTGTATCCCAACTTAGCTACTTGCCGTTCTTCAAATGTTAGGTTTTTGTACATTTTTATTCGCTTGAGGTTAAGCTCAATAAAGGTATCCGTCATCCATTTGTAACCTGTGTTGACATCCTTTACCACTGCTACTACAATCACCAAAGCGATGACTACTATTATGTTATTTAAAAAAGGAATTCCGTTTGAGGATTTCTTAGGAACTTCAGCCGGTTTGGGAGAATTTGCCTTCTTTTTAATTGGTTTGGTTTTTTTACTCATTTAGATTAAAGAAGCTTTCGTTTAAATGTTCTCAAATATATGGATAGACAACTTAATTCCTAATGTTCAATGCTTTGATTAGTAAACGATAGTACACGATTATTTAGTGATGCCTACACGTGTGCCTCATGAATGAGTAAACCTTATTAGCTTCGCTATACTTTAGCCGGTTTTACGTCTGTTGCAACTTTGTACGTAGGATCTTCCAATACATTCACGTCAATCAATTTATCTGCATTTTTGAGTAGCTGTCGGCAATCTGCACTTAAATGACGAAGATGAACGGTCTTGCCTTGTTTTGCATAACGCTCCGTAAGTTTATTTACTGCCTCAATTGCACTCATGTCGGCAATTTTACTTTCGGCAAAGTCAATGATTACTTCGTCTGGATCGTTTTTAATATCAAATTTATCAGCAAATACACTTGTACTTCCAAAGAATAAAGGTCCAAATATTTCGTAGTGCTTCACTCCTTTTTCGTCAACATATTTTCTAGCTCGAATTCGTTTTGCACTTTCCCAAGCAAAAACGAGAGCTGAAATTATAACTCCAATTAATACTGCCAATGCCAAGTTATGCATAAAGATGGTGATAAGTATCACCACAAACATTACGAAGATATCGTGTTTTGGCATTTTGTTTAATGCACGAACACTCACCCATTCAAATGTTCCAATCGCAACCATAATCATCAAACCTGTTAATGCTGCAATAGGTACTTGCTCTATTAAACCTGAACCAAACATAATAAATACAAGTAACATTAAAGAGGCAACAATGCCTGATAACCGTGCTCGAGCTCCATTGGAAATATTAATCAAACTCTGACCGATCATCGCACATCCTCCCATTCCAGAGAAAAATCCTGTTACTAGGTTTGCTGCTCCTTGAGCCACTGCTTCTTTATTACTTGAACCACGTGTTTCGGTAATTTCATCTACCAAATTCAGTGTCAATAAACTTTCCACCAATCCAACGGCAGCTACGATAAAGGCATAAGGTAAAATCAACATAAAGTTGGCCCATGTAAAGTCAATCGCCGGAATATGAAACGGAGGAAAACCACCTTTTATGGAAGTGATACCATTGTCCATTTGCACCAAGACATCTTTTACATTTG
>CBDUEX010000294.1:0-3251 GCA_965366305.1 uncultured Bacteroidia bacterium
TACTTTTAAGGACTCCCAAATCCATTTCGCCTAGCTTGTATTCCGCAAGTGGATTATCGGCAGTGTGAAGTTCATGCAAAACCTTGCCTTCAGCATTAAGAGTAGTAACACTTCTTGGCACAGTAACCGAGCTAAAATTATCAATAAAGTAGGTGCAATTATTATTCGCACTAATGCTATGAACTCCAGCTTCTTTGGTCAATTTTTTCATTTTACCATTATCCGTATCCACACAATAAAGGTGTCTTTCTAATGGACTTTCTTTTGTTGCAGAGATGAACATGTTTTTGCCATCTGCAGAGAATCCATGTAAGTCGGTTACAATCCACGAACCTTTTGTAAGTTGCTTGTGCATCTTACCGTTTAAATCATAGAGATACAAGTGGTTATAGCCATCTCGCTCGCTCCACCAAACAAATTTACTGGCATCGTTTTCTAAAAACACAGCTGGATGCTCGGGCTCAACGTATTTACTATTTGTTTCTTCAAAAAGGGTTTTTACAAAATTGCCATTTACTGCATCATATTGGTTTAACCACATGTGATTTTGTTCTCTATTGACTACTGCAATTAATATGTACCTGCTGTCTGGAGTCCACGCTATGTTGGTTAAAAATTGTTCTTTTGGTCCAGCAGTTTTAAGTGTAATTACATCGCCATTTTGCTTTGCAACATGAACTGTAACATGATGACTTTTTGCACCTGCAGTAGGATATCGAAGCATTTTTGCTGTTGCAGGAGTATCGTTTAGATTGTACAATGGATATTCCGTTACCATGCTTTCATCCATGTAATAATAAGCTACATTGTTTCCATCGGGTGACCAAAATATACCGTTCATAATTCCAAACTCAAAACGATGCACTGCTTGACCAATTACGATGCCTTTTTCGTCAGATTCGCTTAAAACAGCAACCTTGTTAATTTGCCCCTTGATACCTTTATCGGTGTTACGCACATAACCGTTTTGCTTTGGAGAATGTGTAATTCCTGTACTCACTTCGGTCTCATATAGTTTGCGACTTTTCTTAGTAGTGTAGTCGTAGGCATATTGAAATCCATTTGCAAAATAGCGGAGCTCTTTGGCGTTAATCCAATCAGCAAAAGGAAGTGAACTAACAGCATTTCCATCAGCTGATGAATTTTTAATGTCGCTTAATTCGATTGTTGCTACTTCGGTATTTGCCACCGGTTCTTTTATAGAAATGTATTGCTCGCCTGAGTCGTTTGAAAGCACTTGTGAATAGTTGTTCCCTTCGGCTAACCATTGCAATTGACTTAAACCTCGAGGATATAAATGATAGCCTGTAATTGCATCCTGAATGGTTAGTAATTTATCTTGAGCAACGGTGCTCATCGATAAAAAGACAAGTAAATACACTATTCCTTTTCGCATGAGGCAAATATGCTATTTTTCATTCCCAAACGAAAGATTACAAGATGAAATAAAAGGATAAATCTACCTACCAAACTAAACAATGAAGTAAATTCATAAATCAAATTATGACAAATCCTTAATTGCTTTGTCAATTGTATCGAACTTAAATTTAAATCCAGCCGCATTCAACCTCCCTGGAATTACCCACCTGCTTTTGAGAAGTAACTCGGTTTCGGTTCTCAAGAAAAAGGCTCCAATTTGCAACATCCATGTTTTTATTGGAATTGCGATTGGCGGCGAAAAATGTGTGCGATAGGCTTGCATAAACGTTAAATTCGAGATTGGATTTGGAGCTGCAATGTTAACTACACCCTCCATCGTTTTGTTATCAATAAGAAAGTGTATTGCACGATAAAGATCTTCTTGATGCACCCAACTAACCATTTGTTTTCCAGAACCTTGGCTCCCACCGAAGCCAATTTTTGTTAACCCTCTGAAATGAACATAAGCTCCTCCTAAATCACCCAAGGTAATAGCTGTTCGCAATGCTACTTTTCGGGTTTGAGGTGTAGGTGCACTAAAAAACGATTTTTCCCATGCTGTTGCAACGTTCACAGAGAATCCATTTCCAATTTCACCATTTTCTTCATCCATAGCTCTGTCTTCGGCATGCCGATATATGGTTGCGGTGCTGCTATTTAACCAAAGCAAAGGTGGGTTTTTAAGTTGAGCAATTGCTTGACCAAGAATAGCTGTTGAGGCTATTCGAGAGTTCAATATTTCAGCCCTGTTTTTGGCATGGTACCTGCAATCCACTGATTTACCAGCCATATTAATTAAAACATGTGCTCCTTCTAATTCCGTGCACCATGAATCCAATGTTTTTCCATCCCACTTTACATGATTCTTGTGTGATGGATTTCTGGTTAAGATGACTACATCATGCTTATCTTCAGTAAATCGTTTTTCGAGGAAGCTTCCTATAAAACCTGATCCTCCAGCTATGATAATTTTCATAAGTCTAAATAAGAGTGGTCTGTATTCTGAATAATTGACAATTTGGTAAAGGTGATGTACCAAAAATAAATAGCTAAAGCGGCTGGTGGAACCCAGAAAACTACCATTACCTCCTCCATTTCAAGCTGATCGAAGTATTTAACAAGGTCTGTAAGTCCAATAAAAATCCAGCTAAAAAATAACACCATTGTTGCTAATAAATGATAGCGTAGAACAGAGCTCTCTTTATGTTTAAAGACATGGATTATAGAAGAGATTACATGATTTAGTCCTAAAAAAAAGGCTAAAATGAGATAGACAATGATGTATTCATCAAATCTGTCTTTAAAATTTGAGAATTGGATTGCTAATAAAACTAATAGTGCTAGCACCCAGAAGAGTTGTATGAAATAATTTATTTGTTTTAACATGACGACGTTTTTTTAAGTTAATCGGATGCTACGCATTAATGCAGCTCCAATTAAGATTATTAATCCGCAGAGAATATTAATTGCCGACCAAAATGCTCTGCTTTTTTTCATTTTAGCCAGTTTATCGTTGGGTAATGCTAATAAGAACGTAATTGAGAATAGTCCGAATGCTCCGAGCATTTTAAGTGCGAATGCCATTATATACGCATCCTTATCTTGTACAGAAGGATAAATTTCAAACCACTGAATAATTCCAGTAATTGCAACCACGCTTACTCCAATCCACTTGATAAAACTAAACCGTTTAATCATCTTGCTTAAATAGTGTTCTCGAAGGTGTTCAGGCACATGAACAAGGTTGGGCACCAGCACCATGCGTGAGTAAAATAGCCCACCAAGTGAAGTACAAGTTGCAGCGATGTGCAAGACGCGTATTATTAAATTCA
>CBDUEX010000295.1:0-3241 GCA_965366305.1 uncultured Bacteroidia bacterium
AAAATCCTCCTCCAATTTGGTCGAAAATTCCTCCATAAGCCATTTTATCTAAAGTAATTGTGACAAAATCATCGGCATAGCTATCGTTCGTCTCAAATGCATAATGCTGCAAATAATTTAGGTTAGATGGCATTGGAAATTTAGGGGCTCTGTTCATTCCACCTTCTTTCATATCCCAATTTGCTTTCCAACCTTCCACAGCTTCTATTAAAACAGCGTAGTCTAATTTTTCTGATCGATTATCGCTAATAGCAGTTTCCTGCATGCGAATCCCTTGTGTCAATTTAGTGGCATACTCTTCAAGCTTTGGTAAATTGCTTGTATATTGATAATCAATCGTTTGAAGTAGTTTTAACCATCCATCTTTGGGGTAGTAGGTGCCTGCATGAAATGGTCGAGTATCCGGTAATGCAAAGCAATTGAGCGGCCATCCTCCACTTCCTGTAATAATATTAGCTGCCGTCATGTAAATAGCATCTACATCAGGACGTTCTTCACGGTCTACTTTAATGCAATAAAAATGGTCATTCATATATTCCGCCACAGCTTCGTCTTCAAAACTTTCATGCTCCATTACATGACACCAATGGCAACTGCTGTAGCCAATGCTTATTAGAATGGGCTTGTTTAACTTTTTTGCTTCTGCAAGGTTTTCAGTATTCCAGGCATGCCAATTTACAGGATTGTGAGCATGTTGCAGAAGGTATGGACTGGTTTCGTTTATTAATTCGTTGGTGTGCTTGGGCATTTCTTTCTTTGCTTTTTCTTGACCACAAGAACTCAACGTAAAGAGCAGAGCTGTGTACAAGAATGTTTTGCTTAGTGTCATTTTTCAGCCGAAAGGTAGGTTTAATCATAAGAGTAATCCAATAAATATTTTTTATTGACTAATTTTGATACAAACCATGCTTAAAAAAATCGCATTACTTTTCTTGTTTGCATTTCTGTTTTTAAATGACGCTACTGCTCAATACACACAAATTGGCTCAGGAGGATTTACCAGTGCAACCTATGGTCCGATGACCTCAGATACTTCAACGCCTTATTATAGCCGACATGCATACATCTATCCAAGTGCTTCTCTAACTAACCTTGTACATGGTGATAGTATTACTTCACTGGGTTTTAGACATCAAAGTTTTGACACACTAAGAGGAAATTGTACGTTCAATATTTATATAAAGTCCACTTCTCAAGCAGATTTTGGAGCTGGTGCACTAAACTGGGCAGCTGAAACTCGCAATGGAATGACGCTAGCGTATAGTGGAAACCCTAAAGATATCATTGGAAACTCCCCAAGAGAAACCAATTTTATTTTTAATCAGATTAATGCTTATCGCTTTGATACTGCAGGTGGTGCAACTAATTTACAAATACTGGTTGAGTTTAAACAAAATGCAAATCAAGCAGCACCAATTGCATGGTTTTGTGAGAGTAGTTTTTATGTACCTGCATTTGTTTCTGGTAATGAAACTAAGTATTTAAGAGGTTCAAGTGCATCAGGATACGATAGCATAACTACATTTAGCTCTATAATTAAGCCAACACTTAAAATATATCATCCACGCGAAAATCAAGATTTAGAAGCAAATCGAGTTTATGCCTTAGGGAGAGTTCCTCTACTAATGGATCAGCCAGACAGTATCAAAGCGGTGATTATTAACGTTGGAAAGAAAACAGTTTATAACCACAAAATATACTTGGAAGTTACAGGTGCAAATTCCTATGAAGATTCTACGGTTATTGATTCTATTCATTCTTTCGAAGAACAATTTGTCTATTTCGATTCGTACAGCCCAGCAGCCATTGGAGCAGAGAACTTAAAAATTATTGCAGATTCTGATGATTATTCTACTAATAATGAAGTATCACGTGATCGATTAGTTAACTATAATATTTATTCCCATGCCAATCCTTTTGAGCCGAATGATGGTGGCATTGGATTTAATGGAACCACAGGTGATTTTGTGGCGAAGTTCTATGTTAACGGAACGTCGTATATCAATCAAATTAAAGTAGATTTCAATTTGGCTGGAAGAGACTTTCAATTAGCCGTTTGGGAAGATGATGGTCCCAATGGACTTCCGGGAACTGAACTCTTTGTTTCAGACTCTGCTGTCACTGTATCTGGAACATATATAATGACGGTATTGCCTCGAATTCAGGTTACAGGAGGGTTTTATGTAGGGATTCGTCAAACAGGAGCATCAAACGTTTCATTTAGCTTCCAATGGGAGCGACCGATTCGTCCAAATACATTTTTCTTTACTGCACCAGCAGGAGATACCAATTGGACATCCTTCTCACCAGGATTTGACTTTAACTTTAATATTCAGCCAAGACTACAAGTGGCCAACGACCTTGCAGTCTTAAATATCATTTCTCCTTATGCTAATGATACCATACGCTATAGCAATACGGACTCAATGGATATTCAAGCGAGTATTATCAATTTCGGATTCTTCAATCAAGGATCGTTTAATGTGGAAATGGAGATATTAAATCGCTTTAATCAAGTGGTTTATTCTTCTACGCAAACAGCATCCTTGGATGCGGGGGATACTCTGCTCTTAACCTTTGATAAGTTTAGCAGGTATAATATTGGAAAGTTCACTGCACGTGCAACTGTTTCGTTAAATAACGATAGCGTACCAGATAACAATAGTAAAGAAGTGGACTTCTTCTTAGTAAAAGACCACGATGTTGCTGTAGATGTAATTTTTGAGCCAACGGCTCATGATACGTTTGAAATACGAGATGAAGGATTTTCTCCTACTGTTAGAATTGTTAATTACGGCGTGAAAACACAAACTAATTTTGTTGTTAAGGCAGAATTATTGAACAGTGCAAACGAAGTGCTAGTAAGTTACACCAAAACAGAATCGCTTGGTCCTGAGCTTAGTAAAATCATGAATTTTGATTCTATTTATTTAAAAGAAGAAGGCGATCACACCTTTAGAGCATACACCTTGTTGCAAAGAGATTCCTTTCCTGAAAATGATACCGCTATTGCTATAATTCATACCAAGAAATCCAGAGACGTTAAAATATTAAATGTAATAAAGCCTCTAAACAATACAAAATATGCAAAAGGGACAGACTTTAGACCATTTATTAATTTTAGAAATGATGGAATTGCAAATCATGATTCTACTTATTTCTATGCAGGGATTTATGACGTTAACGATAAGCTCCTGTATGCAGATACGGTAGTTAAACCTACTTATGTGTTTAGTACAAG
>CBDUEX010000296.1:0-3238 GCA_965366305.1 uncultured Bacteroidia bacterium
TAAAGAATAACATCACCTTGGTCTGTGCCATCACTTCCTGATGGATAATACGAGATTGAAACTCCTGTTCCACCAAAGTTAACATCGTTATACTGTGCTACTACCGCATTGGGTGCTAGCAATAGAAATAAAATTGTAAAAAGACTGAATACAGCCAACGGGGTATTTTTACGGCTCATAATCTATAATAATAAGGTTAGCCTCATTAGTACAATTTATGTGCCAAATGAAGCAATACCCCTAATTATAGGAGTTATAATCCATTTTTACAGAAAGATAATTACGAAAATATATAGAATTTTTCCCAAATTGGGTATTACCCATACCAATTCGGGAGTAGTAGTTGTACTTTATACGTTTCTTTAACACCTCATCAAAATAAACCTTATTATTATAGATAAGTGGTCATCATCTATATTCCAATTTACGTGCCATTGCAAATAACCAGGTGTAAGTTATTTATTATCAGTTATTTACAAATAAAATGTTGCCATTTATAGTTTGGAACACTGTCTTATTTTTGGAATCAATTCCTATTTTAGGTCTAAAACAGGTTCTTATATATACAATGGGTTATCGTTTGATAACCCATTGTATCTCATATTCAGGCTTAATGTCCTATTACCACTCTCGAAATTGTAACAACATCTCCTTGAGTGACTTTAATGAAGTAAACACCGTTTTGAATATTTCTAATATCTATGGTGCATTCTGCATTATTATTCATTTGTCTAGATTCTAGTTCTTTGCCTTCAACCGAAAGAAGTTGAACTACACCAATTTCTTCTTGGTTTGAAGTAGACACCGAAATAACGCTCGTTGCGGGATTTGGATAAACTACAACATCATTAGAATGACTGTTTACAATACACGTTACGTCAGACCATTCGAAGTTTCCATCGAAATCTATTTGTTTCAACTTGTAGCATGCTTTCGTAATCAAAGTTGAAGACATACCGTAGTCTACAAATGAATAGTTTTGAATCTCATGAGTTGTTCCATTTCCGCTTACTCCTCCTAACTTTTCGAATGTAATTCCATTATCTACTGAGCGGTAAATATCAAATCGTTCGTTATTAAGTTCCGAAGCTGTTACCCAATTTAAAACTGCATCGTTTGCCACACTCTTCACTCTAAAAGAAACCAATTCAACTGGAACCGGAGTGGTCCATGTTGCAGTGTAAGTTGCAGGTGTAGCATCTACTTGTCCAGCAGCATCAACCCAAGCATATTTAAACTTAAAGTCTACTGTTCCTTGAGCTGTAAATTTAATAGACAATTTGTTGGGGTCGTAATTATTGACCGTATCTCCAGGAAGTAATTCTTCACCAGAATCAAAAACACCGTCGTTGTCTGCGTCATAAAACAAAATATTTCCTTTTAATCCTAGTGTATCTTCAATAACAAACCTGTCACCAGACCCATATGCTCCGTCCTCTAAATCAGATCCACTAAGTGGTCCCATTCCGAAAGAAGAAGTTAAGTCTCTTGTATCATTTAATACCGGTGAAGAAGTTAAGAAAAAGAATTTGTCAACCGATTCTGGCAATTTATTAATTCCAAAATTGATATTTGATTCAACAGAATCCGTAACAGAAATACTTGAAATTAAACCATTAGCTGTTCCGTCGTTTCCTGCACCTGGCCCATCATTTTCTCCTGTATTCATCCAATTGGCTGGTAAACTTGCAGTTGAACTTCCGGTTGAAGTAGTGTGCAATACCACAGAATAGCTACCAGAGTCGATGTTTAAAAATGCATATTCTCCACTAGCATTTACAGGTACCGTACCAATTACACTTCCAGATGAATTTAACAAACTTGCATAAAGTTGAGTAGAGCTTGCAAGTTGAATTGCACTTCCATCTACCGTATTATCCTTTAATCCGTCTGCATCATTAAATATATTCCCGATTATTCCTGGAACTTTAGGATTAATAGGGTTATCAGTTGTACTATCTGGAGACATGCCATAAAACTTAACGTCGGCATCTCCATTGTTGTCAATTCTTAATCCAAATATTGTTTGTGATGTATTGAATAAACTTACATCGATTACACTCATGTATTGCGGCTGAGTACCTGATCTACCAGCAGACGAATACCTGAAATTCCAATCATAACGATTGTTCCCATTTGACGAAGTAGTTCCGGTTTGATATCCAAAACGCAAAGATCGTGCTCCTGAAATAACATTTCCATCCGATCCAAGTGGAGTAATTGTAAAATAGGTATTCCCATCCCTTTCTGAAACCACAATGTATTCATCATTAGTTAAGCCTCGTGCCCAACGAACATCAAAGTCGGCACCTGAAGGAGTATTTGAAGAACCGTCATAAAACAAGTAGTGCAATAAATTAGCATCACTCACCACCTCTTCCATTTCTGCCTCCCAAGCTGCAGAGTTACTCGCAAAAGTTTCTGTCCCTTGATTATACACACCTACACCTGTAACACTTGAAGAGAAATTATTATTTGCAATATACGACCCATCTGACATAAAATTATCTAACGTTACGGAAGTACCACCGTCATTAATAATAACACTATCAAGAAGAATAGCATCAGTAGTTGCTATCGTAGATAAATTACCTGAATTTTGAACGACAACTGTACCATTTCTGGTCATATTAAGCTGTGTGATTGGAACATTGTCTGTTCCTTGGATAACATTGTACTGGGCATTCGAATTGAATTGGAACCCAAGAATGAAAGCTAATAAAATTCCAAAGTGAATTTTATTGTTGCGAATTTTAGATGCAAGTTTACATGCACCTTTTTCAATTGTTTTAACCATAACTCTATAAATAATAAGGGGTGATTAACACTACATATGTTAATCATAAACAAGCAAGATTTCTCTTATTTGCCTTTTACAAAACTAGGCTATTTTTTTTTGGTCATCCAAAACAGGAATTGAATTTCCCCATTATTGGGTATGAAAAACGGGGGATATTGGGGACATACCGCTATCTTACAAAAACAAATTAGCTCCTAGTTAATGCTCCATTAATTGAGTACTATATTTTACTATAGTTAACTGAACGCTAAATTATTATGCACTAAATCAGCAAATTAAAATCACTTTATATTTCAACCAAGCAAGACATAAATTACTAAAAAAAGCATACCCATTCTATGGTATTTTTTATTTAATGAAGTGAAATTGAAACTATCATTAACTAAAAAGGCCACCGTCAGGTGACCTTTCTTATAAAATTGAAACCATAAACGGGGC
>CBDUEX010000297.1:0-3234 GCA_965366305.1 uncultured Bacteroidia bacterium
TGCCACATTAGCCTCACTCGAATTATGTATCGTGGTTAATGAAATGTCCAGTGTTTTGAATCCCATAAAAAAAGCCCTTCAGATTGCTGAAGGGCTTTTATATTTTATAGCTTCTTAAGGCTTATTCGTCAGCTAAACGCTCAACTTCAAAGTAACCTTTAGATACGTCAAATGTGTTGGTACCTTTCTTTACTTTTCCAGAGAAAGTACCTTTAATCATTTCACCAACTGCACCATATTCAGTTACAACAACCGTAAATAAAGCTGCATCAGATGCAAACTCTTCTCTTTTGATGTCACCAACTGTACCGGTACCGCATGAGAACATAACAGATCCACCTGCTTGGTTTGTGAAAGTTCCTGCCATATTTCCAGGAAATTCAAAATCAAAATCGGCATCGCCATTCTTTCCGTCGTTACCTGCAACATATACGTACGTTCTATTTGCTGCTTTGTTGTGAACTCCATAGGTTTTAGATTCTTCCGTTGTTAAATCATACTGATCAAAACCAATTTTAAATCCGTTTACAATAGGGTCTTCACCGCCACCAGTTGTATCAGTAGTATCTACAGGTTTTGGCGCAACAGGGTCGTCAGAGCATCCTGTATTTGATATTCCAAATGAGGCTGCTACTACCATTAAAAGTACAAAGCTTAAATTTTTCATTTATTTTTTTTTATTATTTGATTACAATTATACAACTGATTTATAACTTTTATTTCATGTACAATCATCTTGAAGTAAAAATTCTAATTACAGCTTACTCCCACTTTCCAAAATTTGAACACCGTTTGAGCTTAGTATTTTGCCGTTTGAGGCTCCAAAATAGCGACGTGAACCTTCCATGGTTTCGATGTATGAAGATTCTGGTAAGCACACTACTTTTTCGGTTGGATTGATGCTCAAAAATTCGTTTAAGCGTTGATCTCTTGATTCACCTCCGTGATTTGGAATAGTACGATCTGTATAATGTGGATTTATCTGTAAGTCGATTAAGTTGAGTGCATTAAACGATTGCGGTTGTGCAATAGGCATATCATTGGTGGTGCACAATGTTGGGCAAAACACATTGGATCCTGCACTCCAACCGATGTATGGAGTACCTGAATTTACCTTATCCCGAATTGCATTGATTAAGTTATTGTCTTGCAATTGCTTTAACAGATGAAACGTATTTCCTCCACCAATAAAAATGGCAGAAGCATTAGAAATTGCCTCGATTGGGTTATCAAAAGAGGCAATATTTTTTACAGAAATCTTATATTGCTCCAGAGCTTGATTTACCTTTTGGGTATACTCATCAAACGAAAATGAAGCAGCGGCATAGGGAATAAAAATGATATTCTCCTGATTGCCTTGAATAAAATCAGCAATTTTTGCCTTGCACCATGCCATATAGCTTTCTCCGCTATTGGTAGAGTTGCTTAGCAACAAATACTTCATTACGGTGCTTCTGGTTGTGCTACATCAACTAGCTCAACATCAAACATTAATGCACTGTTTGGAGCAATTCCACTTCTTGGATCTGGATCAATTCCGTAAGCTAAGTCTGGAGATATCCATACTTGCCATTTACTTCCTTTTGCCATTGCTTTTAATGCTTTAGTCCAACCTGGAATTACATTGTTTACACCAAAGGTTCTAGGTTCTCCGCCAGCAGTTGTGTCAAACACTTTACCGTCTTTAAATCTTCCTTCGTATAACACAGTTACTTGATCGCCATCAACTGGTTTAGGTCCGTTTCCTTCTTGAATAACTTTATACAATAATCCTGGCTCTAGTTCAACAACGCCTTCTTGTTTTGCAACATCGCTTAACCAAGCCATTGCTTCTTCTTTTTGAGGAGCGTATTCTTTTTCTAATTTTTCTTGTTTTTGAGCTGCAAAATTCTGGAAGTATGTTCTTAAGAACATTCCTCTCGTCATTTC
Source organism: uncultured Bacteroidia bacterium (assembly GCA_965366305.1). Lineage (GTDB taxonomy): Bacteria > Bacteroidota > Bacteroidia > NS11-12g > UBA9320 > UBA9320. The sequence continues at coordinate 1,930 of CBDUEX010000297.1, forward strand.
ATCTAAATAAACTGAATCTCCAGTAAGACTTGTTTTAACCGCATTTGCAAAAATTTGGTAATTAATATCGTCTGGGCCCATGCTACTTAACCACGATCCGTATTCTATACCAAGCATATAACTTGCAGAATCTATTGAAGTTGTTAAAACTGGTTCTGTTGCTCCATCAAAACTTGGAGCTTGATTACACGCTGATACTGTCAACGCAATCGCTACTAAATAAAAAAGGTTTTTCATTCTATATATTATGTTTCTAATGTTAGTCCTAAGTATAATTCTTTTCTTCTTTCTTTAATACTTGCATCTTCAATGTAAGTATCAAATTCGGTTTGTTTATCTACTAAGCCATTCGGGCCTATTTCAATTACTCGGTTGGCAATACTTTGTACAAAGTGATGATCATGCGAAGTAAATATGGTAGTTCCTTTATAGTCTTTTAAACTGTTGTTAAATGCGGTTATCGACTCTAAATCTAGGTGATTAAGTGGCTCATCCAATAGTAACATGTTTGGGTTGGCAAGCATTAAACGAGAAATCATACAACGTACTTTTTCTCCTCCACTTAGCACATTACACTGCTTAAGGGCTTCATCGCCACTAAACAACATTTTACCTAAAAATCCACGGATAAAGGTTTCGTCTTTTTCTTCAGAATACTGACGCAACCAATCTACCAAGCTTAATTTAGATCGGAAGAATTTCTCATTATCATTTGGCAAGTATGCTTGATTTATAGTAACTCCCCATTCTATTGAACCACTGTCTGGTTTAATGTCGCCATTCAATACTTCATAGAATTTTGAAGTGATAATGCCATGTTGAGAGTATAAAAACACCTTATCGCCTTTGCTAAGGTTAAAGGAGATATCTCTAAAGTACGGCTCCAGTGTTAAATTGGAAACATTAAGCACTTGATCACCCGCCTCTCGTTCTTGAACAAAAATAATGGCCGGATATTTTCTACTGGAAGGCTTAATCTCATCTAGATTAAGGTTTTCCAACATTTTTTTACGAGAAGTAGCTTGCTTCGATTTTTTAACGTTTGCACTAAATCGAGCAATAAACTCTTGTAATTCTTTTTTGCGTTCTTCTGCCTTTTTGTTTTGGTTTTGTTGCTGACGAAGAGCAAGTTGTGAACTTTCATACCAAAATGAATAGTTACCTCCAAAAAGGTTAATTTTATTAAAATCGATATCTACAATTTGGGTACAAACTGAATCCAAGAAGTGTCTATCGTGAGAAACAACAATTACCAAGTTAGGAAAGTTTAGAATGAAGTTTTCTAACCAGTTAACGGTTTCAATA
>CBDUEX010000298.1:0-3224 GCA_965366305.1 uncultured Bacteroidia bacterium
ATGGAAGTTATACTTATGTGGTTTATTAGATCGAATAAACATGTACGGTATAAAAAAGTACTGATTAAAATTCGCATTAAATGTACTGTCAGTTGTAAACTGCCTGTCTTCTATTACCTGATTTACTTCCGGTACAATGTAAAAAGTAGTTATTGAATCAAGCTTATAAGAAATGTGCATGTAATACTCCATGTTTTGAGCTTGAACGTTTCCAACCGGACTTCGGTCCAATTCCTTTTCATCATTTTTAGGCAACCAATCTAACTGATGCGTATACTCACTTAGCATATAGTTGACCCCTGGTCTAATGGTCCATTTTTCAGATAACTTAAATTGATATGCTGCAGTAGTTGCTATGGTAGATTCCGTTGTTCTTAATTTTTGATCCAATAAAGACTCTTCTTCTTTGGGAAAAGGAAGTAGATAGACATCTGTATTGTAGTAGGTTGAAAAATCATTGGTTTTATCTTCATTTCCATAATAAATCGATCCTAAAAAATGATTTGCGGTTTTCTTTTTGTTCTTTTTGGTCCAATGTAATTTTCCAACAAACTTTAAGTTGCCATCATCCACTTGATCGAGGTTAACACCACTGTTCAAAATTGTTGCTGAATCACTAAAATTAAATGTCCTACTGGCATTGTTTGCTGTTCCCAAAATCTTCGAAAACTGCCCTCTAAATACTAGTCGACTTAATGTATCTCCCTCAAATTCAATTTTAGTATTAATTTGATGGCTCAATCGATCGCTTATAGCATCTTCAACTGTTTCTGAGAATAAGGTATTGTTGGTTAAATATACCTCCGCATTTGACTGTGCTTCCTTAACTGAATTCTCGTCTGTTATCACATAAGCAACATCTGTTTTAAGTCCTTTTGCTGGAGCCATATGCAAATTGGCACCAACACCTTTGTACGTCTTCACACCACCATTCCACCACCATGTATTGCTATTGCTATTAAAAGGACTTATTTCAAAAGACTGCAATGTTCCCATGTCTTTCCATCCGTATAAACTATTGTTTACATTATTCAATCCGCCAATGATTGAAAGCTGAGTTTCGTCTTTAAAAAAATTGATATTTCCATGGCCTTCATAGTAGCCTTTGGTTCCATAACTTGCTCTAATTGTTCCGAAATATCCTTTTGCATGTTCTTCTTTAAGAACCAGATTAATTACTTTCTCTCGCTGATTATCCTCTTCGCCCGTAAACTCATCTTCGTCTGTTTTCTTGTCAATTACTTCCACCTTATCAACTAAAGCTGCATCTAAGTTCTTGGTGGCAGCTTCAACATTTCCTCCGAAAAACTCTTTACCATTTATAAGTATTTTAGTAATTTGTTCTCCTTCTGCAGAAACAGTTCCATCTTTATTTACCCGAATGCCAGGCATTTTTTTGATTAAATCTTCTACCGAAGCATTGCTTTGAGTTTTGAAACTATTGGTATTATACACTATGGTATCGCCATTCATCAGTATAGGTATCCTATCTGCTTGAATCATTACTTCCTCAAAAGAGATAGCAGATGCTTCCATCTCTAAATTTAAATTGGCTATGTCTTCTGAAACTGTAATTGGATAGTAAAGGACTTCATATCCAACACTTGCCGACATAATGATATAATCTCCGCTTTTGATATTGGTAATTTTATACTTGCCACTTTCCTCAGCAACTACAAATTGAACCACACTGGTGTCGGTAACGGTAGAAAGTGCAATACTTGAGAATGACACAGGAGAATTGTTAGCTTCATTGATTACCAAGCCACTTACTTGATAATTTTGAGCGACACTAGAAAAAGCCAATAACCAGAAAGCAATAATCAGGAGGGCAGTTTTTGGCATATTAGTTAAACGCACAATTAGGGTCAAAAGTTGCTTCTTTAAACCTCTTTTGTCCAATTAGCACGGTCTGTTGGAGAGAATTGCCATGGAGCTTGGTTGTTTTCGATGTTGCTGTTCATCATATTCCATTCATTAGGCATCTCTGCTTTTTCCATTGCGAGATATTGACGCATTCCAAAAATTATTTCTACCGGATTAATATTTACAGGACAAGCTTCTACGCAGGCGTTGCAAGTAGTACACGCCCAAAGCTCTTCTTTGCTTATCATATCGTGCAAAGATTTTCCATCGTGATATTCACTTCCATGTAGCTCTTTTTCTTTCCCCAATTGCTCGGCTCTATCCCGTGTGTCCATCATTATTTTTCGTGGACTCAACTCTTTACCGGTAATGTTTGCAGGACAGCTACTTGTACATCTTCCGCATTCTGTGCAGGTGTATGCATCAAGTAAATTTTTCCAACTTAAATCCGTTACATCATTTACTCCAAATTTTTCGGGTGGAGGCATGTTCGGATCTGCCTTACTAGGGTCAAGCATCAGATTTACTTCATTGGTAATCTCTGGCATATTATCAAATTGACCTGCCGGAGTAAGTCTGCTGTACCATGTATTAGGGAATGCTAAAATTATATGTAGATGCTTGCTATACGGAACATAGTTTAAGAAAAACAAGATTCCTAAAATATGAAACCACCAAAATATTCGTTCGAAAACTATTAGTGTTGGAATGTCGAAACTCGTAAAGAAAACTGTAAAATATTGTGATATTGGAAAGCTTCCAGCGGCTATATAATGGTCGGCACCTTTGGCTTGAAGTACTTGATCTACTGCATTCATTTTTAGTAGAGCTGCCATTAGAACTATTTCCATAAGTAGAATGTAAGTGGCATCTTTGGTTGCCCAACCTTTCATTTCAGGCTTGTGAAAACGTGGTATTTTCGAAATGAATCTTCTTGCAAGAAATACGATGCATGCAATTAGTACCAGAATTGCAAGTACTTCAAAAAAACCAATAGCAATATCATATACTGGACCTAAAAATGAAAGTACACGATGTGTTCCAAACAAACCATCAATTACAATCTCCAATACTTCAATGTTGATTAATACAAACCCTACATACACTATTATGTGCAAAAAGCCAGCAACAGGCCGTACTACCATTTTACTTTGACCTAACGCAACTTTAGCCATCGTTTTCCAACGCAAAGGCTTATTGTCGCTGATATCTTCATCTTTCCCAAGATTAATATTTCTGCGGATGCGGTTGATACTTTTTATGAAAAAATAGACTGCTACGCCTAATACTACAGCAAAAAGAATTTGTTCTAAATATTGCATTATTGTTAGTGTCAAAAATAGAATAAAATGGCGGGA
>CBDUEX010000299.1:0-3218 GCA_965366305.1 uncultured Bacteroidia bacterium
AATATTCAGCAGAGGCTTTTGGCGTATTGCCTATCGCATTTTTCCCTCTTAAGGGTCTAACAGTATATGCAATTAGTTCTTCTTCCGATGGGCGAATTAAGGCTTGAATTTCTTGTTGATCTTCTTTGCTATTGATTGCTTGTAACCAATTGTCTTCTTCATCTTCATCCAGAATTAATGGCATTCTGGGACCTGCAAGTTTTGGGTTGTTGTGAATTTCAGCTAATAATGAATTTGCTTTACAAGTAACAATACTAAAGGTGCGTTGCAATTCTCCACTTTCCTTGTTTAACCATTCCGACCAAAGTCCTGCCAAAGTAATCGGATTTCCATTCGCTTTACGGATAAAATAAGGAAATGACTTTTTAGCACGATGATGATGTTCGTAAAAACCATCAACTGTAATTAAACAACGCTTGTGTTTTGCAGAATCTCGAAAAGATGGCTTTTCAAAAATACTTTCGCCACGTGCATTAATGGTATTTTTGCGTAGTTTATTAGCTTGCTCTTGATTTTTTGTCCACTCAGGAATTAAGCCCCAGGAAGCGGGAGAGGGAAGAGCAGGTGTTTCGTTGGTATAAATCAACAAACTTGGATGAGAAAAGCCTGAAACATGATGCCATTGCGTGATGTATGGCTCCAAGTTTGTCTCTAGTTCACGAATCACATCCTTTTGATTCATGCGACGTGCTCTTTTTAGTTGAGCTTCTAATTTGGCCTGAATATCGTAACACATATGTTTAAGTAAGGAGGGGATTGGAAGAAAGTAAAAATGAAGTTCACTTTGTGTCTTTTTATACCTCCTTTGTTTTCGATTTAATTGTTGGTTTAACGGTTTTCATTTGAATGATATCCACAATAAAGGCAAAGGCCATCGAGAAGTAAATATATCCTTTCGGAATTTCGAAATGCAGACCTTCAGCAATTAAGGAAACGCCTATCATCATGAGAAAGCACAAGGCCAATATTTTAAAGGATGGGTGTTTTTGTATGAAATGAGCAATCGGTTTTGAGGCAATTAGCATGATGATAACGGCCACAATAACAGAGGTGTACATTACCCAAAGCTCTTTTACCATTCCCACTGCGGTGATTATTGAATCGATAGAGAAGACCAAATCAAGAATAATTATTTCGGTTAGCAAGCGCATAAAACTCCCTGTTTTTTTTGTCAATTCACCATTTTCCTCTAGCTCTGCTTTGTGGTAAATCTCTTTGGTGCTTTTGTAAATCAGGAAGATGCCACCACCCAAAAGAATAAGGCCTTTCCCCGAAATATCAATGTCAAAAATATTGAATAGTGTTGAGTCAAGTTTTAAAATCCAGGAAATAAAAGCAAGAAGGGCAAGTCGAAGAACCATTGCCAAACCAATTCCGATGTAGCGTAATTTGTCTCGTTGATTCTCGGGTAATTTGTCTGCCAATATGGAAATAAAGATGATGTTGTCAATTCCTAAAATCACTTCTAATGCGATAAGGGAAAGCAAGGGTATAATTGCGTCGATCATGCTATTTATTTAAGAATGTTATTTATTTTCTGTAGTCTACTGAAATGATAGCTTAGTTGGCAAGTTTAGTGTCAATCAGCTGGTTGATGTCACTTAGTAAGTCGGAATTGTGAACCTCTATGCTAACACCTCTTCCTTCGACATATTTTTTAGCATTGGCCAAGTCTTCCTTAATCACTTGCGTGATATTGCTTGCCATAATTTGATCGCTTGCTTTTTGCCCGAAGACGAATGCCACTTTAAAGAAATTTTTACGTGGCAAAAGGTAAATGATAGCTCTCTTTTTGTCTTTTAAACGGAAGCTCCATCCGTATTTTTTACCCGGATAATTCCACTCTTCTTTTGGATTTGGATATTTTTCCCGAACACTTTCGGCAATTTGTTCCCAAAGTGGATAAAGTGAGCCCAACTCTTTTTGTAAATCTTTCTGCGTAGGTTCAACTGTCTTATCTGTAAATATGCTAATGTCCATGTTTTTTAGGTATTTACTTGGTTTATTTTACTGATAATAAATTGCTCAACTAAAGATAAATAAGATTTGAGCTTGATACAAAAAAATCAAAGAAAGTAGGATGTTTTCTTTCCAGATAAATAGTTCTGTCTCATTAAAGGTGTTTGGGAAATCTTCTAATTTAGGCAGCTAACCCCTCCATTTAGTTTACTATAAAATAGGTTTCTGTTTATTTTGCCAAACACCTATTGTTTTGTAGATTTGAAATTGAAAAACTAAAAAAAAAGTTGCACAATACAGACCCATATGGCATGTATTGTGTGCTTTTTTACTTGATTTAGTAGAAATAAGTGCAATGGTGCACATTCTAACAAGTTAGGCTTAATTTTCACAGCAAAACAATTAAGAATAAGAACGATTAATGAATAAGAAATTAAAAAAACGACTAATAATTGGATCAATTGTAGTTGTGATTATATCAATATTGGGTTATTTGCTAAGAGGAGTTTTTGCTCTTATATTTTTCTTTGCTTCAATGGAAAGTTCAAGCAAAGAAGAATTAATCGAAAATTATCAAGAAAACCATTCTGAAATATTCAATTTGAAGGAAAAGTTCGATAAAATAATACCAAATGGATTCAAAGTTTACATTGAGTTTAAAAATGATAACTTAATTGACTTTTGGGTATTTGAAAAAACAAATTCTGCAAATCGAGAGTGGAAATGTTTGTTCCAAGAATGGGGCATAAATCCTTTTGATTATGAGATGAAACCTTTGACGAAATTTGACAGCACATATAGTAAATTCAAAACAAATAATCTTGAAGAAATTAAACGCAAAATAAATTGGACAGATAGTACTTTTGTGAACGTAAGAAACCTTCTTGAGAAAGCTAACTGTATTTCTATCGAAAATGGTACTCCTTCTGATATTGGATTCGTAAGAAGTGGAATGGGTGAATATTTTTATCACATTTTTGATAACCCAATTCCGGAAAATGAAATTGAAAAATGGAATGACAGTTGTACATATATTTATTTTAAGCCAAAAGTTGTCTTAGGCTATTTAGGAGGAGCTATTGGAGCTCAAAGTTTCCCTGACCCTAGATAATTCAAAACTAAGCCTAACAAAAGTTAAAATTAATGGGCGGTGACGCTCAACTAGATAAGGTAACAAAAACAATAAACGTAAGCGGTCCTGATAAAACGGCAATAGTAAATCGCCCACAAATTTTAGCAAGACCGTTGTATGCAACCAT
>CBDUEX010000300.1:0-3210 GCA_965366305.1 uncultured Bacteroidia bacterium
TTGAAAGTTAGAAGAATTATAAACGAACCTACAGCAGCTGCATTAGCTTATGGTTTAGATAAAAAAGATGTCGATCAGAAAATTGCAGTGTATGATTTAGGAGGAGGAACATTTGATATTTCAATTCTTGAATTGGGCGACGGTGTGTTTGAAGTAAAATCTACCAATGGTGACACACACTTAGGTGGAGATGATTTTGATAGAGTTATTATGGACTGGTTAGCAGAAGAATTTCTTGCTGACGAGAAACTAGACTTAAGAAAAGATCCAATGGCACTTCAAAGACTGAAAGAAGCTGCAGAGAAAGCAAAAATTGAGCTTTCAAGTTCAACACAAACTGAGATTAACTTACCGTACATTACGGCAACGGATAGCGGACCTAAGCACTTAGTTAGATCAATGTCAAGAGCAAAATTTGAGCAATTGGCAGATGACTTAATTAAACGAAGCATGGAGCCATGTAAAAAAGCATTAAGTGATGCTGGATACACCGCTAAAGATATTGACGAAGTAATATTGGTAGGTGGTAGTACACGTATTCCAAGAATTCAAGAAGAAGTTCAAAAATTCTTTGGAAAAGCTCCCTCTAAAGGAGTAAACCCTGATGAAGTGGTAGCAATTGGTGCTGCAATTCAAGGTGGTGTATTAACCGGTGAAGTAAAAGATGTGTTGTTACTTGATGTAACTCCACTTTCGTTAGGTATCGAAACATTAGGAGGTGTATTTACAACACTAATTGAATCGAATACTACAATACCTTCAAAGAAATCTCAAGTATTTTCAACTGCAGCAGATAATCAGCCTAGTGTTGAGATTCATGTATTGCAAGGAGAACGCTCAATGGCAAAAGACAATAGAACAATTGGTAAATTCCACTTAGATTCTATTCCACCAGCAAGAAGAGGTGTACCTCAAATTGAAGTAACATTTGATATTGATGCAAACGGTATTCTTAGTGTTAGTGCAAAAGACAAAGGCACTGGCAAAGAGCAAAACATTCGAATTGAAGCAAGTTCTGGATTGAGCGAAGAGGAAATCGAAAAAATGCGTAAGGAAGCAGAGGTGAATGCTGATGCGGACAAAGCAGCAAAAGAAAACATCGATAAATTGAATACTGCAGATAACTTAGTGTTTACTACAGAAAAACAAATCGAAGAATACGGAGATAAAATTCCAGAGGATAAAAAATCAGCAATTGAAGCAGCGAAAGAGGATTTGAAAAAAGCTCACGAAGCACAAGATATGGCTGGTATTGATACCCACATGGAAACATTGAATAAAGCTTGGGAAGCAGCTTCTCAAGACATTTATGCAGCTCAACAAGAAGCAGGTGGGGCAGAAGGTGCTCCAGGTGCTGATGCAAACGCAAACGCTAGTGAAGCTAGTGGTGGTGAAGCAAAAGATGTTGAGGATGTAGACTTCGAAGAAGTAAAGTAAACTAGTCAATAGTTACTTGTTTTAGTAACTAAAGCAAAACAATATGAACCGTCTCGAGATAATCGAGGCGGTTTTTTTTGAAGTAATTTTTCACAATTCTTCACATTTTTTTTGCAACCTTTTTTAGAATTGGGGTCTAATTTAAAAAGAAACTACATGTTGTAGTTAACAAGCCAATCGATCAGAGCAATCTGAATTGCCTATGAAGAACACAAACCTCTTGCCTTGCAAGAGGTTTTTTTATACAACCATTTGAGCATAACTTGCGTCTTTGAACCACCATGTATAAATTAATCTTTAGAAGTTTCTTCTGTCTACTTTTATTTTTCGTTGCAGGGACTGCTCAGGCTCAAGTTACCAATGTGCTTTTTATTGGCAATAGCTATACTGCCTATAACAATCTTCCCAAACTGGTGAAAGATGTTGCGTTATCTGCCGGAGATACTTTTTACGTTGAATCACTTACACCTGGAGGAGCCCGTTTCTCGTCGCATGCTGCAACTCCGCAGGTTTATGATTTAATTAGAAGCAGAAATTGGGATTATGTGGTATTGCAAGGTCAAAGCCAAGAACCTTCTTGGCCTGATGGGCAAGTTGCATCTGATGTTTTTCCATATGCCAAACAATTGTGTGATAGTATTCGGAGCATAAATAATTGTACAATACCGCTTTTTTATATGACGTGGGGCAGAAAAAATGGAGATGCACAGAATTGTGTCAATTGGCCGCCTGTATGCACTTATCAAGGAATGGATAGTATTTTATATTCAAACTATCAAAAGATGGGAGATGACAATTATGCAGAAGTGAGTCCGGTTGGTGCTGTTTGGAATCGTTTACGAACTACTGTTCCCAGTCTTGAATTATATTCTCCTGATCAATCGCATCCATCGTTGAAAGGTTCAATTGCAGCGGCATTTACTTTTTACTCCGTTATCTCGAGAAAGAATCCTACAGTAATTAATTATTCGAGCACACTTACTTCAGCAGAAAAAGATTCTATTATTTCTGCTGTAAAGGCGATTTACTCTCAGAACCAATCAACATATAACAGTAGAATTAATGATGCCAATGCAAGTTTCGAATTGAGCCGGCAAGGGTGCACTTATCAGGCTTTGGCATTACCTAATCAAGGCAGTTACAATTGGGACTTTGGGGATGGTTCTTATGCAACTACTAAAGATGTTTCTCATACCTATAATCAAGATGGAGACTATTTGATGTGTCTTGCTGTACAAAAATGTGGTGCTGCAGATACTTTTTGCTTCACAGTAAGGTGCGGAGCAGGGAGCATTCAAAATAAAGGAGTAATTGACAACCTGGTTTATCCAAATCCAAGTCACGGTATAATTCAAGTTAGCGAAGGATTTGATATAATATCAGTCAAAAACACAATGGGTCAAGAGCTAAATGTTAAAGATTTAGGTGCCAACACGTTTAATATTGAGAACAATACGTTTGGAATGGTCTTCATTGAATTGCAAAACCAAGCAGGAGAAAGAGTAGTACAGAAAATTATGCTCGAATAATCACGTATTATGATTTTCTTCTAACTTTACACCCAAATTTAGAAGTTTTGAAACTATCCGTACTCAAAGAAACCGAAAACGGTGAAACGCGTGTGGCTATTGTTCCAAAATCAATCTCAAAACTGCAAGGTCTCGGCTTTGAAGTGATTGTTGAGAAAGATGCAGGAGCACAGGCAGCATTCACTGATTCAGATTACACAAAAGCAGGAGCAACGATAGCATCTAATGCTACCGAAGCAATTGC
>CBDUEX010000301.1:0-3208 GCA_965366305.1 uncultured Bacteroidia bacterium
AAATCCAGGGTCAGATATACCTGGCATTCCAGCATCAGAACAAACTGCAAACGTTTCTCCAGCTTTCAATTTGTCAATTACAATTTGAAGGTTTTTATGTTCATTGTGTTGGTGAAACGGAATAAGCTTTTTATCAATCTGATAATGATCCAACAGTTTTTTCGTCTGACGTGTATCTTCAGCAAGTATGGCATCTACGTTTCCCAACACTTCCACTGCTCTATAAGTGATATCACCTAAATTGCCAATTGGGGTGGGTACTATGTATAATTTGCCTGTTGTCAAAATTCGAGCAAAAATAGGTAATATTGAAAGTGTTTATGCGACAATTAAAAGGATATATTGGGTTTATATCGATGCTGGTAAGTTCTTCTATTGCAGCTCAAACAATTCAAACTTTAGGTCAACTCCCTGCTGTATTAGAAGAAAACAGTGGTATGGCCTTGTATGGAAACAACATCTTTTATTTTATCAATGATGGTGGAAATCCTGCTTCCATTTATCGTTACGACACTACTACTAAGGTTCTAATTGAAAAAAAGATTGCAAATGCATCCAATGTCGATTGGGAAGACTTAGCGAAAGATAACGATGGAAATTTGTTTATTGGAGATATTGGTAACAACAATAACAATCGCACTAATCTAGTAATTTATAAAGTAGGTAATCCAGAATTAGCAAGTGATTCACTTATTGCTGATACCATTCGGTTTAGCTACGAAAACCAAACTGCATTTCCACCGGCAGCCAGTCAATTAAATTTTGATTGTGAAGCCATGATTTGGTTCCAAGACAGCTTGTATTTATTTACTAAAAACAGAACAGACCCGTTCAATGGTTGGTGTTATAGGTATGTGCTGCCAGATGAGTCGGGGACTTATATTGCACGTTTATTAGATAGCTTCCATTTTCCCGGATCGGCTAAAGAGTTTGAATGGATAACTGCGGCGGATTATTCATTTACTGGAAAGGAGTTGATATTGTTATCCAGTGGCAAGATGCACTTATTTGAATCGGCAGGTTTAGGCAGTGATTTTTTCAGTGGTACACATACATCATTTGATTTTGGACATTTTTCTCAAAAAGAAGCCATCGCGTTTAGTCTCGATATTCAAAGCAATGTATATGTGTCGGATGAAAAACTAATTGTTGGTCCAAATTTGTATTTAGCCAGCACTGCACGAATTCCTGGAAGTGTAAAGAATCACTATCCATTTAAGCTCATTCTTAATGAATATGCCTTTGAAATAAAAGAAGCAAGTCAATATAATTTACTAATAGTGAGAGATGTAAGTGGTAAAATTGTATTAGAAACTGATTTTAACAAAGATTTTTCAAGTTCGGATATGCCCTTTGCCAAAGCAACTTATTTTGTAGAAGTTGTCAGTAATCACAAATCTTTTGCATTTAAGTGGATTAAAACACGTTAAAAGATAGAAATTTGCACCTATCACAATGACCAAGTACCTCATTTTAATATTAATACCGCTTATGGCATTTAAAACCACAGAAGAACCCAGTTTTAAAGACAAGCAGCTCGATTTTAATCGCGTTTTTGAGGCGTTTAGAGATAAGTGGAATCCAGCAAACGGCAAGCTTAAAACGGTAGGCGTTAATCCGTATAAATACGATTTATTTATTCGTGCATTCAAATTTGAAGAAGACTTGGAGGTTTGGGCAAAAAACAGAGAAGAGAATACTTATCACCTCGTTACCACTTATAAGTTTTGTAACAACGTGGGGGAACTTGGTCCCAAAAGAAAAGAAGGCGATAAACAAATACCAGAAGGAGTTTATTCAATGAATAAGTTTAACCCCAACAGTGAGTATTTTCTTTCATTAAAGGTGAGCTATCCAAATAGTAGCGATGTCATTTTAGGTGATCCGTATCAACCTGGCGGAATGATTTTTATTCACGGTGGATGCCAAACCATTGGTTGTATTCCTATTACTGATGAATGGATAAAGGAGTTGTATGTTTTCTGCGTTCAAGCAAAACATACAGGTCAAGAAGAAATTCCAATACATATTTTTCCAGCACGATTAACAGATACCAACATCGAATTAATTAAAAAACAACATTCCGATTTTAAATTGCATAAATTTTGGGATCAGCTGAAAGTAGGCCAAGAGGGGAATACTTTTTCTTTAAAAACTAATTACGGACGATAACCACATGCTTGAAAGATAGCATTATGGTCTTGGTTATTAAATAATTCGGTAAGTGTAATATTTGAGTTGTTTGCCATATAGCTTCTAACAATTTGCCATCCTACCCAAGCTCCAGCTCGAGGGCTGCTTTCATTTCCAAAAGGTGTTGTAAAGGGTCCATCATTGAAAAAGTGTTGTTGAAAATCACTTTTAGTTGTGCTAAACAACAATTCTTTCTCTACTAAATAAGACCAGATGTTTTTTTCTTGAGCTTGGTTCCATTCAATTTGCCCTGCTAAGTATCCAATCTTTAGCGAGTCGTGTAATTCAGGTAAAATTAAATCCAAGGCGTACAATTTTTTCCCTTCATATATAGCAATATCAATAAACGAACTGCCTTTGTTTTGTGGAACCTTTGCGTTTAAATAGCTTTTTACACAATTGGGTGTAATGTGTTGAGGTTCAAAGCGATTAACACGGTATCGCGGAAAGTTTTGAGGATTTAGCAGTGCATATACTTCAAAATTTCTACCCATGTACATGTCTAAACCAACACCAAAAGAGTGAGCATCCTCATTGTAAATACTTCCAAATTCGAAGGTGCTCAGATAGGTGGTAACGGTTTCAATTTTATCTTCAGGGAAGTAGTGATAAATGTATTTACTCGCATCTGTTAATTCTTCAAAATAAACATCAAAGTCTGCGAATTTGTCTTGGGTTAATTGAAATAAAGAATCCATGTCTGGATGAGAAATGTAGCGATACAATTCCACGGCCACATCGTTGTCATTGCTCTCCATTCCACGAATTTTTTGTGGCATGATATTGTTTACATAAATAGGATAAAAGCTTGAATGAGAATCTTTAAGTTTTAGAATGTCTTCAACACTCTTACATGCGAATAAATCTTGCTCAAAACGTTCCAATTTCAAATTGAGCTCTAGTTCGTTCGTATTTAGAACATGTTTGTTCTTATTACACCCGCTACATCCGCTAAAGAAGGTAATTATTAAAACAATGTGAAGAATTATTAACTTTTTAATCATAAACTTTGCAA
>CBDUEX010000302.1:0-3198 GCA_965366305.1 uncultured Bacteroidia bacterium
AAAATCATAGCACAAATTATTAACCATATTGTGCCTAACATTCCTGCCATTCCACCACTTGAAAACAAATCGTTTAGAGATGCATTAGCTGTTTCTATTGTTGCTCCTTCCGTTATCGCTTTTAGGATGACTTTATACCTAAGATGAGTTGTAATGTTATCTGTACCCCCCAATTCTGCAAACATTTGCGGTTGAAATATCAACACAAACAAAGCTCCAAGTAAGGTGCCTACTAATAGAGCAATTACAGGTTGAGTTTTCTTAACTATCAATATTATAACGATGAGAGGAACTAAAAATAACCACGGTGAAATATGAAACGATGTTTGAATGGAAGCCAGTAATGCATCTGTACCTTCAATAGCAGACGTTTCATGTGTTAGACTTAATAATGTAAATACAATTAGAGTAATTACAATGCTAGGCACAGTGGTGTACGCCATATATTTTATATGTGTAAACAACTTAGTGCCTGCCATAGCCGCTGCCAAATTGGTGGTATCGCTTAACGGGCTCATTTTGTCACCAAAGTAAGCACCACTGATTACTGCACCAGCAACCATCCCTGCCGGAAGGCCAATTGCCTTCCCTATAGCAACTAATGCAATACCAATGGTAGCAGAAGTTGTCCATGAACTGCCTGTTGCTATGGAAATAATTGCAGCAATAATTACAGCCGTAGGAAGAAAAATAGTTGGATTAATCAGTTTTATCCCATAATAAATCATGGCAGGAATAATACCGCTTACCAACCATGCGGCGGCTAAAGACCCCACTAATAGTAAAATAATTATTGCAGAAGAAACGGATTTGAGGTTAGTTCCCACATGATCCATCATGGAGTCAAAACTTACTTTGTTGAAATAACCAACAGCTGCTGCAACGGCACCGCCAAGTAGAAGAATAAACTGATTACTTCCACTAATGGCATCGTCTCCGAACACAAAAACATTGTATGCCAGCATCGCAACAAGTGCAAATACTGGAATAAGAGCTTCCCAAATATTGAGTTCTTTATTTCTTACAATTTTGTGTGGCTCCATTGCTAACAAAGAACGCAAATTTTAACAGAATTTGAAGTTTTGCAATGATTGTAAACCTGAACCGAAAAAAGAGTTCCATTTAAGAATAATAAAACAGCAAGAAAAACTATTGGACTCTAAACAGAGTTAATGACTCTTGAATTTATTCGAAGAAGACAAATTGAAGTACTAAAAATCTCGCTTCTTGGCTTTTAATAGGATAAACCAAGATGGAATTGCTACCCATAAACTTAACACCAAAAGTGAAACAAACATGCCCAAATTGGTTCCTAAGAACATCTTAAATGTTGCTCCTGTATATCCAAATAAAGCTGAAATATCGAGCTTGAGTAATATGAGTATTCGCGACAAATCTATCGGGTTGAAAATTGTTGCAATTAGAGCAAATTTGTCTAACGGATAATCGTCAAACACTAACAATGAGATTAAGAATAAACCGTCGTAAACAACAGCTAACATCAACCAAAGTAAAATTGCATAACCAAAGCCTTTAATTTTATTTTCATTGGACAATGCCATATTATAAGCCAAAGCCACAAAAATGAAAGTTAGAAAAGCCCCAACTAACAACAACGAACTAAAATCCCAAATAGCAGTACTTTGCGTTACACCATAAATCAAAAAAGGAATTCCTAAACCCAATACTAAACTTAAGGTAAGAGAAATCGCCAATCCAAAATATTGACCGAGAAAAATGGTTGATCTTTTCAGTGGCTGAGCCAGCAACAATTCAGTGAATTCTCTACTGTTGTAATAATGCATAACTCCAAATACGGTACCTACTAATGGTGTTAACACTACTATAATGTTCATCAGTGTAATTACTGCCTTGCTCACATCATTATTTAAAAACAACATCACAAATCCCAGTAAAAGATAAAATAAAAAGTAAACGTAACTCCAGCGACTACGCATCAAATCAAAAAAAATGTATTTGAATATTTTAAGCATTGTTTTCCATTAATACGTTAGCGATTGCATGTTCTAAATCTTGTTCCCCGGTTTGTGTTTTTAACTCCAATATTGAACCTTTGAAGTAAATTTTTCCATCTAGGAGGAACACAATTTCATCTGCCACTTCTTCTACAAAGCCAATAATGTGAGAGGTAATTAGAATGGTTTTGCCTTTCTCCTTTTCTTGATGTATTCGCTTTTTAAGCCTGATTAATGAAATTGGATCTAGTCCAGAAGTTGGTTCATCTAAAATAATTAAGTCGCTGTTGAACATAAATGCCAACACCAAGTTTACTTTCTGTTTTGTTCCACCAGACAAATAGCTTAGCTTCTGATGCAAGTAAGGTTGCAAATCGAATAATTCGATAAGTTCCAAATCACTTGCTTCAGACGATCGAATATCCTTCATCATTCGGATTAATTCTGAAACTGTCAAGTTCCCTGGGAAATTTGCAATTTGAGGAAGGTAATTGATATTATTCCGATACTCAAATTTCTTGATCACACTTTTACCATCAATTTTAATATCCCCTTTATTGGGAACCACCATTCCTAATATGCTTTTAATTAGGGTTGTTTTACCTGACCCATTTGGACCAAGCACAGCAAAGATGCCTCCTTCGTTAATTAAGAGGTCGAGGTCTTTTAAAACCTCCACTTTGCCAAATTTCTTATATAATGATGTTATCTTAATCATTTTACTCGTTTTACTTGTGGGTGATTATCCATTAAATTATCTGGTGTAAATACCGGAGATACTTTCTCCGAGAAATTAAGAATTTCCATAAACAAACTTCTTAGCAATAAGATAGTTTGCGGGGTTCTGTTCACGATGTACGAAAACAGTTTAACAGGTCGGTAGGGAATATCTCCAATCCCATCTCTATTTAAGTCATAGCCCGTATAAGAACTCCAGTAATTATTATCAAATGTATTATCGTTTACCTTGCTATTATAAGAAATATCGAAGGAGTTGTTTACAAAATTATTTCTTGTAAACGTGTTGGTATAACATGCTCCTGACACTTTGATTGCCCATCCATTTTGATTAAACAAGTTTTTTTCATACACCACTCTTGTTGCACCTTCGGCATAAACTCCAATGGTATTTTTATTAAAGATATTGTCTCTGATTTCTGCATCATATATTTCTTTTAATAAGAGCCCATAAGACGCAGCACCCCAGTTTTCCGTAAAAGTG
>CBDUEX010000303.1:0-3188 GCA_965366305.1 uncultured Bacteroidia bacterium
AGCAGGTGGCAATGTTACTGATTTTAGCGGCGGTTCGGATTATGTATTTGGGAATTCAATACTTGCAGGAAATCCACCTATTAAAAAATCAGTGGAGCAAATCATCAATCGATTTGCGTTTTAAGCACCTATTTACTCTTCTTCAAAAACGTAGACATCTTCATTGTCACGTTTAAAATAAAAGTTTTCTCGAGCGTAACGTTCCAGCATTTCATTATCAGAAAACAACTCAACTTTTTGTTTCTTCATGTCTACTATTTCAACACTTAGAAACTCCTCTTGTTGTTTTAGATCTTTCAGCTCATTGTATTGCTTGTACATAAATACAGCACTATTCCTGTCGAAGAACGACATCCAAACTGCAAATACAATTATGGATACAGTATATTTATGTTTTGAAATTCTCTCTAACACGAATCAAAGGTAGCAACAAACAAGCTACTCCGTTAAACATCGTTTAGCCAATTGTACGCATTACCATACAGAGTGCTCAGATGATTCCCACTTAACTTGAAGTGTAAGCACTTTTTCGATGATTTCTCTTACAGCTCCTTGGCCTCCGCCTTCTTGAGACACCCAATCGCATTGATCTTGAATTTCCCAAACGGCATCCTTTGGACACGTTTTAAGGCCACACATATTCATTACAGAAACATCGGGCAAATCATCGCCCATATACAGGCTTGTTGCTAAGTTTATTCCGTTTTCTTTTTCCAGTTTTGTAAGCAAAGCACGTTTGTCTGCAACCGCAGTGTGCACTTGTTGAATTCCCAATGCTTTTAATCGCGTTCGAACTCCTTCTGAGTCACCGCCACTTATAATAATGATGGTATAGCCTGCTTTTACTGCAAATTGCAACGCAAAGCCATCTTTGATATTGAACGTACGCTGCATTTCACCAGCATCAGTAGCAATTACAGAGCCGTTGGTTAATACACCATCTACATCAAAAATAAAGGTTTCAACTTCTGAAAATCGATCTAAAATCATGGTTTTTTATTGGTTATCTCTCCATTCGTACACCCAACTGCTTTGAATCATTTCTAAATGTCCTTCATTGCAATCTTCTTTCTTACCTTCAAAATTGGGCAATTCTAGTACCCAAGCAAGTAGATCAGTAAATCGCAAGCGATAGATCTTAGATTCGCCGAATTCATCGCCAAACTTTTCATACAATGCCAAGGCTATATCTTCATAATCCGACCAATTTATTGGTGGTTCGTAAAATTTATTATCGCTCATTTCTAATGTCCTATTATACTGCTTTGATCTGGAATAGTTACTTCAATGCTGGAGTTAATCTCGCATTGACAACCTAATCTTGAATTTATTTTTGGATTAATTGCACGATCGATAAAGTCTTCTTCTTTGTCAGAAATTTCAGGAAGTCCTTCCATGCATTTATCTACATAAACCTGACACGTACTGCAAGCACAAACGGCTCCACAATTATGATTCAAATTAATGCCATTATCTAAAGCGGCATCTAATACAGAATCGCCCTGATTTACTTCTACCGTTACAATTTTATCTGGTTCGGTTTCAAACCTAAACGTTACCTTATGCTTTGTCATTCTAAAAGTGTCGCAAAGCTAACATTTATGAGAGACTATTTGTTTGATAAATTCCAGTATATCAAGGCAACTATTTTAAACGTTATCTCTTCTAGTAAACTAGAGGAATATCTAAAAAATATAAATGTTTGTAGTAAAAATCAGAAGAGAGGAAGAGAACCTAATACATTTGTACACTCGATTAGGTATGATAATAAAGAATAGAGTTTCACTGGTAGCATTAAGTTTAATCCTTTTTATGGGTGTTGAAGCCCAAAGTCCACTCACGTATCTTGGCAAAGGTTTAAATTCAATGGAAGTATCTCAATACACTTCCAAGCTCGATAAAAATGAAACCATCGAATCGTTTTTACCTTTTCAAAAAACATACAAGCTCGATTACCTTTCTAGCGGTGCTACACTGGAATACAATAGTGACATGGGACTTTATCGCATTTCGATGTATGACAGTGGCTATACCTACGATCAATATAAACTTGAACTTCCATACGGATTAAAATGGGGAATGAAGGAATCTCAAATTGTAGCCAAAATTGGCAACCTGGAAGAGAACCGAGAAAATCCATTTAAGAAACTGTATACTACCGATACCGACGTAACTGAATTTTACTTTTTAGACGGTCAAATTTCAGTGATTAAAGTAACTGCCACCACTCAAAAATTAAAAGAGACCTATGTAGATGTGTATTCAGGTTGGGGAGTTCGATTACTGCCCGATGGAGTGCCAGTTAGTGGCGATGTTATTTCTGGAAATGGTGTAATGAAATGGGGAAACAATCTTGCCGTATATGAAGGGGAATGGTCGTATGGCCTACCTCATGGAAAAGGAGAATACATCGACTCATTTGGAAACAAGTACAGTGGAGAATTTAAGCTCGGCTTCTTTTGGGGTGAAGGTGCATACTATTCTGCAACCAAGGGATATTCCTACACAGGTTCTTATTTGATGGGAAAAAGACACGGCAATGGTAAAGTAACTTACGTTAACAAATCAGGCTATGAAGGCGATTGGTTTCAAGACATGATGCACGGTACAGGTGTATATATTATGGGAACTTCGTATTACTACGAAGGAGAAATGAAGAACAATAATTTCAATGGAAAAGGATATCTTAAAACACCAGACGGAAGCATTACTGGAAGCTTTAAAGATGGCAAACCCCACGGATATTGTGAGCAAATTACCGAAGATAAATCTCAGGCTATGAAAGGCAGATGGGTTAACGGAAAGAAGCAAGGTAAATTTACCTTGGTAGCTTTTGGCATTGAAAAACAAATGGTTTTCGAGAATGATATTGAAATCATTGAAGGCCTAGAAAAAGGCAAAAATTAATTGCAGTTTATTTAAAAACCAATTGCAAGGCTCTGTTCGATTTTTGCTCGAGCACCACCTTACTTTCATCTACCATCGAATCCAGTTTAGAAGAATCTTCTGAATAATTAAAAATGGTCATTAAGGTATGTCCGTTTTCAAGATTCACTTTAAAATTATCTCCTAATAATTCCATCAGTTGAGCTGCTTTTTGATCATCGTGATTAAAACACGCCATAAAACTAATGGCAGAATTCTGCATCAAGTTCAACTGAATCCCAACGCAATTAATAGCATTGAAA
>CBDUEX010000304.1:0-3165 GCA_965366305.1 uncultured Bacteroidia bacterium
GGCTTTGGCGTTTTTGATAATGCAGAAAGTGTAGTAGCGATTAATGTTACGGGTGGAAACAAGTTTACACGAAAAGAATTGGATGCTTTTACCGATTGGGTAAAACGACCTCAAATTGGAGCTCTTGGTTTAATTTATTGCAGAATAAATGAAGACGGTTCGTATAAATCTTCCGTAGATAAATTCTTCGATCAAGACAAGCTTCAGCTCTGGGCAGAAAAATGCGACAGTAAAGCAGATGATTTGATTTTCGTTTTAAGTGGCGGAGCTGATAAAGTTCGAAAACAAATGAACGAATTGAGATTGCACATTGGAAACGAACTCGGCTTGCGTAAAAAAGATGAATACAAAGCGTGTTGGGTAGTTGATTTTCCATTGGTCGAATACGACGAAGAAAGCAACAGATGGCATGCAATGCACCATCCTTTCACATCACCTATTCCTGCCGATTTAGATAAAATGGAAAGCGACCCAGGTGCTGTTAAAGCCAATGCTTACGACATGGCGATAAATGGAATGGAAGTAGGCGGAGGAAGTATACGTATCCACGACAAAGCATTACAGAAACGTATGTTTGACTTGCTTGGATTCACCGAAGAAGAGGCACAAGACCAATTTGGATTCTTGATGAACGCTTTTGAATATGGTGCACCACCACATGGCGGAATCGCCTTTGGACTAGACAGACTAAGTGCCATACTTGCAGGCACAGATTCTATTAGAGATGTAATAGCATTCCCTAAAAACAATATGGGTAGAGATATTATGATTGATGCTCCTTCGGAATTAAACTCCGATCAAAAACGAGAGTTGGGCATGTCATAAGCCTATAGACTCATCCGCTAATCAATTAGACTAGCATCAAACATTGCTCCTTGATAATCATTGTAGCATTCAAGAATTACTGGCAACAGTTCCTTCTTTTTCTCCGAAGTGGGCTTTGATTCAATTAAAAAATATTCTGCCTTCGTAAAGTGCTGCATAATTGTGTCTGTTGTGCATGAACAATACTCTTTAGACTGACTTGGAAATCGAACTGCATATCCACCAAGATCGTCGATACATGTATCTATCATTGCTTCTTTATCACCTTCTTCCCACTTCAGCTTTCCTGCTTGGTAGTTAGAAACGAGTTTTGCTATTATTAATATCACCACCAGTGCAATTACGGATATGGCCAATATTTTTTGAACTTTATTTTTCATCACTTAAGACTAATGCAATACTCCAAAATTATTCTTACCGTTCCAAATATTAATTACATTTGAAATTCAACAGCTTACAACCACCATGCAAATAAAGGCAGCCAATCCCGAAGAATACATTTCAAACTTACCTGAAGATCGCAAGCAGGCGTTTGTAAAATTGCGAAATACCATCTTAGAAAACATACCAAAAGGCTTTGAAGAATGCATGAATTACGGTATGCTGGGTTATGTAGTGCCTAAGAGTATTTACCCAAAAGGATACCATGTTACTCCGGATCTTCCGCTACCATTTGCAAACTTGGCATCTCAAAAAAATTTTATTGGTTTCTACCACATGGGTATTTATGCTAATCCCGAAGTTAACAAATGGTTTACTGAAGAATATGGCAAACGATGTAAATACAAGCTAGACATGGGTAAAAGCTGTGTACGCCTTAAGAAAATGGACGATATTCCGTTTGATTTAATTGGTGAGCTAATGCGAAAAATAACGGTAGATGACTGGATTAAAACGTATGAAAAAAACCTAAACCGATGACAGAAAAAGCATTTTCAACAAGTTCGACGTACCTAAAAATGGTATCTATTTTTATGATGATCTTAGGATTATTTTGGATGTTCTCCGGCAGCTTTGATCCTTTTGGCATCTATCAACATTATTTTGCCAATCACTTTTGGCAAACTGAAGTTCCACCGGAAGCTGCACAAACAACATTTTCATTTTTAATGATTCTTTTTGGTGCGATGCTAGTTGGATTCTTTACCATGTACTACTTCTTAATTCATCATGGGTTTAAGACAAAACAACTATGGGTTTGGCAAACTGCGGTTTACGGCATTTTAACCTGGTTTGTAATCGATACCTTAATGTGCATTTCAATTGGAGCGTACTTCAACATTATCTTAGCCAATATTACAACACTGGCATTGGTATCTCCACTCTTCTTTATGAGAAAGAATTTTAGTTAATCTTACTCCTTCTAAACCGTCGGATTACTAGGAATAAGGCAATTGCAATAAGAATTATTGGCCATACGGTAATTAACCCTAAAAATATACTTAACACCATATCCCATCCATTTACGAAGCTTCTTTTTAACTTGCTGAAAAAGCCGTAGTTATTCTCCGCTTCTGGTTCTAAGCTTTCGTAATAGTTGATGCGTAAGGTTGAGAAACTCACTTGATTCTTCAAGTACTTTAATTTCCCTTCAATGCGATCTATTTCTGTTCTCACCTCTCCAATTTGTCGCTCTACTTCTAGCACTTCAGTAATTTTACCTGCTCGAGATAAAAGTTGTATGTAGCGAGCTTCAATTTGTTTTTTTGTTTTAAGCCGAGCACTTAAATCATAGTATTGTTCGGTAACATCCGAAACATTAATTTCTCGTTCGTCAAAACGATTTACTCCAACGCTTATATCTGCTAGTAGAGCATCAAACTTATCGGATGGAATCCGAATAGTTATAGTTCTGTTAATGCGATACGAAGATTTGTTCTCTGATTCATTGCTCGCATAGCCGTTGTGCTTTTTAATTGCTTTGTTAATTCGATCTGCAGTTGCTTTTAAACTTTCTGTTTCAAATGAGCACGAACCCGTTTTGATTAATTTCAAATCGTTTAAGGGTAGTTCTTCTTTGATTCCATCATCTCGTTCGGCTGGACTATTTGCGAGTGCATGTTCACTTTGTTCTTCATAATCTTCAGTAGCAACCTCAGCACTTTTCTGCATGTTGTTTGAATACATTTCTCCTTTGTTGCAAGCGAATGCAAAGAGTACGGCAATTAATAGATACTTTTTCATTAACTATAGATACCCTTAGCCGCAAAAAAGTAAACGATAAAAAATTATATTTGAAAAGCAAGGCTTTGCATCACAACCAATAATTATGGACAGAGAAAAAAACGAAGTACTTTATAACGAAATTGTAGCTAACATACCTGGGATTGAGCGAAAGGG
>CBDUEX010000305.1:0-3159 GCA_965366305.1 uncultured Bacteroidia bacterium
CCATTTCCCTTCGTGTTTCAGAACGGTTATTGGAACATGAACTTCGTTGTTCCCATTTAAAAAATTTACTTCTAATACTCGAGGAGATGTAACAGGATCTTCCGTTTCATAGTAATTATACGATTCATATTTGAACGTAGCTCTATCCACATTATTCGACTCTATTGCCGTTTGAATTTTCTCTAAGTTTAATTCAAAAACAGTTTTTAAATCGAGCAACATTTCTTTTTCTATCTGTTCATCCGACATTGTTGCAGTTGCAGTAGGAGAAAGAAAACGAGCCAAGCTTGTGGTAGGTGCAAATTGATTGAGTAAGCCCGGATTGATATCGATTACAGCCTTTGCAAAAGTTTCAGCTACCTTGGTTAAGCCATCATCAACAACAATTGCTTTTGGTGCTTGTGCCGCAACTTCCACTTCTTTAGATGTGTCAGTTGAAGTTTTACTCTTTTTTACTGAGCAAGCAGATAGAAGTACTGCACTTGCAATGATTAAAAAATATTTCATAACTATTAAACGTGAATTATTCCTCCGAATTATCGGGTTTTTTAGATTTCCGCGGACGAAGTATTCTTACTTTTTGAGGTTCCTCTCCTGGTCTTGGTCTTGCTTCTTGAACAGACAAAGGGCGTCCATTCACCTTTCTTCTGTTGAGCCTAATAATAGCCTTTTGACCTTCATAACTAGAACCCATTAATACAAAGCCATATCCTTTTGGACGTTTAGATTCTAAATCGATTAATATTTTTACAGATTTCACCTCACCATATTCTTCAAACATGGCTTTTAGTTCATCTTCGGTAATTTTATAATCAATATTCGAAACAAATAAGTTCATCTATAAGGGTATTTCTAACAGGGTTACGTAGTATATACTATGGTTTAAGGTCTTCTAACAGTAACAAAAGTATTATTTCTCAAAAGAAAGACCTAAACCAAAGGCTTTTTTATTTTTGCATAGAAAGTAATGAAGAAAATATATAACTATATAGATGGGGAGCTTATTGCTCCAATTAATAACAACTATATAGACAACTACAATCCCGCAACTGGTCAAGTTTATTCTTTAATTCCAAATTCTGACGAAGCTGATGTAACAAAGGCAATCAAAAGTGCAAGAACGGCTTTTGAATCATGGAGTAATCTAAGAAATTCAGATCGAGCTGCTTGGCTAGAGAAAATATCTAACGGAATCGAAGAACGACTAGACGCATTGGCATTAGCAGAAAGCATCGACAATGGAAAACCACTTTGGTTAGCAAAATCGGTGGATATTCCCCGTGCTCGTGATAATTTTAAGTTTTATTCAACGGCAATTATGCATTTTGCTTCAGAAAGTCACCAAACGTCAACCGGTGTCATTAATTATACACTTCGTAAACCGATAGGAGTAGCTGCATGTATTTCCCCATGGAACTTACCACTCTACTTATTTTCTTGGAAGATAGCACCTGCACTTGCGGCTGGAAATACTGTGGTTGCTAAACCTTCAGAAATCACTCCGATGACAGCCTATTTGCTTTCTGAAATATGTCACGATATCGGATTCCCAAAAGGTGTTTTAAATATAGTTCATGGCTTAGGTGCAACAACAGGCAATGCAATTGTTACTAGCGATGAAATTGACCTCGTTTCCTTTACAGGTGGAACAGCAACTGGCGAACATATTGCACGAACTGTTGCCCCTAAATTTAAAAAGATGTCACTGGAATTAGGTGGCAAAAATCCAAACATCATTTTTGATGATTGTGACTTTGATAAAGCATTAAAAACCACGTTAAATAGCTCATTTGCTAATCAAGGACAGATATGTTTATGTGGTTCTCGTATTCTAGTACAACGAGGCATCTACGAAAAATTTAGAGATGCATTTGTCGCTAAGGTAAAAGCCATGAAAGTGGGCAATCCATTAGATGACAGTTCTCGCATGGGAGCTATCGTTTCTAAGCCTCATTTCGACAAAATTTTGTCGTACGTAGAAATTGCAAAATCCGAAGGTGGCAAAATATTAACAGGTGGGCATCAAGTAAAGTTGGAAGGAGATAATGCTGAAGGTTGGTTTATTGCTCCAACAATAGTAGAAGGATTGGATCAACAATGCAGAACAAACCAAGAAGAGATTTTTGGACCTGTTGTTACGATTCAACCTTTTGATACTGAAGAAGAAGCAGTAGAGATGGCCAATTGCACAGGTTATGGCTTAGCAGCAACAGTTTGGACACAAGACTTGAATAAGGCTCATAGAATGGGCGAAAACATTA
Source organism: uncultured Bacteroidia bacterium (assembly GCA_965366305.1). Classification (GTDB taxonomy): domain Bacteria; phylum Bacteroidota; class Bacteroidia; order NS11-12g; family UBA9320; genus UBA9320. The sequence goes on from CBDUEX010000305.1 coordinate 2,262, forward strand.
AGAGTGGTATTATTTGGGTAAACTGCTGGTTGCTTAGAGACCTAAGAACTCCTTTTGGAGGAATGAAGAATAGTGGGGTTGGACGAGAAGGAGGTTGGGAAGCTCTCAAGTTCTTTACAGAACCCAAAAACGTTTGCATCAAATACGATTAAAAGAAAAGGGGGAAGCAAATGCTTCCCCCTTTTTAATTTTATAATGGTAACTCTTACTTAAGTTTCCATCCAAGTCTAAATGAAGGCATGATTCCATCTCCAAAAGCTGAAGACTTACCGCCTCCCATAACTGTCTTAGAAGTAGATCCTCCAAGTGAAGTTTCTGTTGTCATGTCACCAGTTGTTGACATTCCAAAACTAAACCCAAGTTCAGAACCTAAATAGAAATTTTCACCGAACCAATAATCAGCACCTAAAGATACTCCAGCTCCAAATGCAGAGTTTTTAGATTCTTCAGTAATTGTAAGTCCATCAACAAATGAACCTGTACCATCAGCATCAGTGTACGTATTATTAGAAGAACCAGAAGCAAAACCTAACCCAAAGCCCATATAAGGGGAAAGTCTGTTTGTTCCAGCGAAGTGTTTTTCAACACCAAGTCCAATTGAAAAACCAGAACCTTTCATTTCTTCAGTTCCTGTTTTTCCAGTACCATCTGCATTTTCATAAATATCTGATGTAGTTTTCCCTCCTTGAACACCTAGTTCAACAGAAGCAACCAAATCATCAGCTACGAAGTACCTGAATTTCAAATTAGGTAATTCAAAATTGTCAGCAAAACTGGCTAAGTTAAAGTTAACCTCTGTTAAAAGATCTCCTTCAGTTGGTTTAGATGAAGTTTGAGCAAACGAAACTGCAGCAAACGCCATAATTACAAGTGTTAATAATGTTTTTTTCATGATTTT
>CBDUEX010000306.1:0-3159 GCA_965366305.1 uncultured Bacteroidia bacterium
AGAGCAAGATGCCTTATTAGCTGCTGATGTATTAGTTAGTGCAGATATACGTGGTATTGACAGTCATGGTGTATCTCGCTTAATAGGATATGTAGATCTTTGGGAAGCCGGTAGAATCAACACCAAAGCAGATGTTAAAATCATCAGAGAGCACAAATCAACTTTTACAATTGATGGTGATAGTGGCCTGGGATTAATAGTGGCTCCTAAAGCGATGGGCATAGCCATTGAACGGGCAAAATCATATGGTTCCGGTTGGGGAGCGATTCAAAACAGCAATCATTTTGGAATTGCGGGGTATCATGCGATGATGGCATTACCTTATGACATGATTGGGATGGCCATGACGAATGCAACACCATTTATTCCGCCAACTCATAGTAAACAAGCAATGTTGGGTACAAACCCGATTGCCTATGCATTTCCAACTAATAAAAACAAACCGTTGGTGATTGATTTAGCGACAGCCTCGGTCGCTCGAGGGAAAATTGAAATAGCACGTCGAGAAGAAAAGGAAATTCCATTAGGTTGGATGGTTGATAAAAACGGAAAACCTAGTCAAAATGTAGATGAGTTGAAAGATGGAGGAATGCTAACTCCATTGGGTAGTTTAGAAGAATTGAGTAGCCACAAAGGCTATGCGTTGGGCAGTCTTGTAGATGTTTTAACAGGTGTTTTATCCGGAGCTAATTACGGAAAATGGGTTCCCCCTTTTGTAAGTTTTTTACCCATGCTAGCTAATTTACCTGGCAAGGGATTGGGCCATTTTGTTGGTGCAATGGAAGTGGAGGGATTTAGAGATACCAATGAGTTTAAGGCAAGTATGGATCATTGGATAGATTCGTTTAAGGCGGCAGAGCGAATGAATACAAATCAAGAAATTTTTGTTCCTGGTGAGAAGGAGTATCTTGTTGAAAAAGAGCGAATTATTTCTGGAATACCCGTAAATAACAAGGTGGTAAAGGATTTGGAAGGATTGGGAACCAAATTTGGATTTCATATCAGTTAGCCACCGTCAGAAAGCTGGCCTTAGATTTTACAAAGATTCTTTTGAAAATAAAATCTAATCTTTAACAAATATCCTTTCTCACACTTTTTCTTAAATTCGCCACACAAATAACTCGTATGAAAAAGTTTTCTTTATTACTTCTAATTGCCGCAACTTTACTAGCGTGCAATTCAAATCAAACCAACAATTCAAGTTCAACAGCACAAGCTGATGAAAAAAATCCCAATCGTTTTGCCGACTTAAAAATATTAACTTATGATGCCTCCGGTATTAATGATCTTACAACAAAGCAAAAGGAGTTGGTGTACTACTTGTCTCAAGCTGCATTAAGTGGAAGAGAAATAATTTATGCTCAAAATTATAAGCACAATATTCAGATTAAAAGAACTTTAGAAGAAATATATAGCAATTATACTGGTGAAAAATCAGGTGAAAAATGGGATGCATTTGAAGTTTATTTAAAGCGAGTTTGGTTTAGCAACGGAATACACCATCATTACGCAGAAAAAAAACTGGTACCAAATTTTGATGAAGAATATTTCAAAGAATTAGTTAATAATTCAAAAAATGCGACTTGGCCAACATTGGAAGGTGAATCTGCTGAAGAAATGATAGCGAAATTAACTCCTGTAATATTTGACCCATCAATTGATGCTAAGAAAGTAATCAAAGATAAAGGGGTAGACAAAGTAGCGTTGTCGGCAAATAACTTTTATGGCGATGGAGTAGGTGAAGAGGAAGCGATTGCTCATTATAAAGCAATGGGCGTAGCTGGAGATAAAGAACCAATTGAATATGGGTTAAATTCCAGACTAGTAAAAATGGATGGTCAATTGGTAGACTTAACCTATAAATCAGGTGGATTGTACGGTGGAGCAATGGATGCAATGATTGGATGGCTAGAAAAAGCTAAAGGAGTTGCTGAAAATGAGGCTCAAGGCAATCATATTGGAATGCTTATAGAATATTTCAAAACAGGAGATTTAAAACAATGGGATAAGACCAATATTAATTGGGTGAAAAGTACTGAAGGTGATATTGACTTTATCTTAGGATTTATTGAAGTTTATGGTGATGCCATTGGATATAAAGGAGCATTTGAAGGCGTTATTCAAATGAACGATATGGAGGCTTCTAAAAGAATGGCTGTTTTAAGTGAAAATGCTCAGTATTTTGAAGACAACAGTTCCATAATGGACGAGCATAAAAAAGAAAATGTTGTGGGAGTTAGTTACCGCGTAATTAATGCAGCAATGGAAGCAGGTGATGCTGCACCAGCTACACCTATTGGAATTAACCTACCAAATAGCAATTGGATTAGAAGTACACACGGGTCAAAATCAATTAGCCTTGGTAACATTGTAGAAGCATATAATTCTGCCGGTGGTGGAAGTTCTGTAAATGAGTTCTACTTAGATGATGCGGTTAAAGCAAGAATTAAAGAACATGGAAAATTATCAAGTAAAATGCATACAGCAATGCACGAAGTAATAGGCCATGCATCGGGCAAGATTAATGAAGGAATAGGAACTCCAAAAGAGACATTAAAAAATTATAGTAATACACTAGAAGAGGCTCGTGCCGATTTAGTTGCATTATACTATATATACGATGCTAAGCTTGTAGAACTTGGTTTGATTCCAAGTTTGGATGTAGGGAAAGCGGAGTATGACAGTTATATAGCCAATGGAATGATGCTGCAACTAAGAAGATTAGACGAGGGTGAAAACATTGAAGAAGACCATATGCGAAATAGACAGCTCAATGCAAGCTGGGCATATGAAAGAGGATTGCAGGACAATGTTATTGAAAAAAAGGTGGTAGATGGTAAAACTTATTTTGTTGTTAATGATTACGCAAAATTAAGAGTGATTTTCGGTGAATTATTGAAAGAAATTCAACGAATCAAATCAGAAGGTGATTATGCTGCTGCTGAAGCACTGGTTGAAGACTATGGTGTTAAGGTGGATGTAGCAATTCATAAAGAAGTAAAAGAACGATATGAAAGCTTAAACTTGGCTCCGTATAGTGGGTTTGTTCAACCTAAATTAACAGCTAAGTTTGATGATGCTGGGAGTTTTATTGACCTAGAAGTGGCGGAAGAAGGCTATGTTGAGCAAATGCTTCGATTTGCAAAAGAGTATGCATTT
>CBDUEX010000307.1:0-3157 GCA_965366305.1 uncultured Bacteroidia bacterium
AGAGTTCCCAGGTTAATCCATAGATATAAGGAATTCATTATTTAGCGTCCTTAATGAATTTAGGGGGCACCACAAGCATCCCAAAGCATTCTCCATTCTCTGGGCCTAAATGTTTGTGGTGCACCTTGTGTGCTTTTCTGATCGCTTTTAGGTAACGATTTTTAGTACGAGTAAATATTTTGAAACGCTGGTGAATAAAGATATCATGTACAAAAAAGTAAGCTATCCCATACAATGCAATTCCCACTCCCACAAAAAAAAGTGGAAACCAACCTTCTACAGCACTTCCAACAATAAATGACGTTGCACTCGGTATAGCGAAAATCAAAAAGAAGAAGTCGTTTTTTTCAAAAAAGCCAGGTTCTTGTTGGTGATGGTCCTTATGTAGATTCCATAAAAGTCCATGCATTATATATTTATGGGCAAACCATGCGATGAATTCCATCACTAAAAAGGTGCCAAGTGTTATAGCAAAGTATATCAACATTACAAAAAATACGACCCCATAGCTAATCGAGCCTTAGAAGTAAATAATAATCTAAACTTAGTGGTATTGGGAACTCTCATTCTCTTTGTAAAAAGCTCCTCAAAAGTAGCATTTTCTAATTTTTTGAAAAGCTTAAAGTAGTATCGATATGCAGTATAAACTCCGTATTTTGAATTTGAAGGAAGTTTGTTAATTGCAAGTAAAGCATCTTTAAAGTCTCGTGCGATATCTTGCTCAATTTCAGCTTTTAACTCTGGCGACCACTTACTCATATTCATTCCCGGGAAATACAATCTTCCCAAATTATCTTTGTCCACTTTTAAATCTCTTAGAAAATTCACTTTTTGAAAAGCAGCTCCTAAACTCATGGCACCTTCTTTTAAGCTTTCAAACTGTGCATTATCTCCATTACAGAATACTCTTAAACACATTAAACCTACTACTTGAGCACTCCCTAGAATATACTTTTCAAAAGTGGCTTGGTCATAGGTTTGGTCTTCTAAATCCATTTCCATACTGTCAAAAAATGCATCAATTAACCATTGATCAATTTTGTAATGATTCACCGCATGTTGAAAGCTATTAAGTATTGGATTTAGACTGATTTTGTCTTGTATTGCTTCCGCAGTTTGTCTTCTGAAGTCTTTTATTAGATATTCTTTGTCAAAGCCATGGAAGGAATCAACAATTTCATCTGCAAATCGCACAAACCCATAAATGGCATAAACAGGTTCACGTACCGATGTATGCAACATTCGTATACCCAATGAAAAGGATGTGCTATAAGCATTAGTTACCATTTTACTGGCTTTAAGGGATACTTGATCAAATAGTGTTTTCATGGATTTGTTCTTTTTTAATTAGATCTGCTACTATTTTGCCTGATATGATACTTGGAGGAACTCCAGGTCCTGGTACAGTAAGTTGTCCTGTATAGTAAAGATTATCTAGTTTATTGTTCTTGCATTTCGGTTTCAAAATTGCAGTTTGTTTTAATGTGTTTGCTAACCCATAAGCATTTCCTTTGAAGCTATTGTATTCTGATATAAAATCAGAATGTGCAAAGCTTTCAAAAACTTCAACATGTGGGCGTATATCTACTCCAATGTGTTTTTCTAATCGGTCACATATCATATTAAAATAGCGTTTTTTAGTGAGCTCATTGTCGTTCAATTCAGTTGAGACGGGGATTAAGAAAAACAAGTTTTCTTTGCCTTCTGGAGCTATTGATTCATCGGTTTTTGAAGGATTACAAATGTAGAATAGTGGTCTTTCTGGCCATTTGTGAGTGTCGTATATTTCAATAGCATGGTCATCGAAACTCTCATCGAAAAATAAATTGTGATGTTTAAGGCCATCGATTGATTTGTTTAATCCAACATAATATAGCAAACTTGATGGAGCCATAGTTCGTTTGTTCCAATAAGCAGAAGAATAGTTTCTGTATTTGGAAGCTAATAGATTTTGTTCGGTGTGATTATAATCTGCACCACTTATAACGACATCTGATCTATAAAACATACCATTTGCCTTTATGCCTAAACACGAATTCCCCTCTGCCACTATTTCTGTAACTGCTGCATTGGTATGAAAAGTTACTCCTAGTTCTTGTGCTAGAGAAACCATTCCTTGAATTATTTTATTCATTCCGCCCATTGGATACCAGGTGCCAAGAGCCATGTCTGCATAATTCATTAAACTATAAAGCGAGGGTGTGTTCTGAGGTTTTGCACCAAGAAATAGAACTGGAAACTCTAAAAGTTCAATCAATTTAGGATGTTTAAAATACTGTCGAATGTGTTTACTAATTGGTTTAAAAAGATCTAACGACAACCCTTTTTTAGCCACGTCAAATGTCATGAATTCAGAAAAAGATAAGGAAGGTTTGGTTACAAAATCTCCCATTCCAACTTCGTATTTAGTTTTAGCTTCTAACAAAAATTTTTCCAGTTTTGCTGAAGACCCAACCTCATATTTTTCGAAGAAGTCTTTAAGTTGATCCATATCTGCTGGGATATCATCAGGATGATCTTTCCAAAAAACCCGATAACTTGGATCTAAACGAACTAAGTCGTAATAGTCCTCAACTTTTTTTCCAAAGTCAGCAAAGAAATTTTCAAAAACATCAGGCATCCAGTACCAACTTGGACCCATATCAAATGTAAAGCCTTCAATTTTCTTAATTTGGGCTCTGCCACCTAATTGCTCATTTTTTTCATATACATGAACTGAATTGCCTTGTTGAGCCAGATAGCATGCACTTGAAAGCGAGGAAAACCCTGATCCTATTATTGAAATGTTCATTATTGTTTAACAAATATAGACAAAAGTTAAACAAAGTAAAACTATAATAGTTTTCTCAAGTCTTCTAATGTGCTAATTAATTGTAAATTCTTAGTGGATGTTATTGGAAGTTGAAGCTCACACAGTCCTGAAATATACACGTTTTGAGAGCTAAAGAGCTCACTTATTTTTGATAAGTAGAGTGACAAAGTTTCATTTGCACGGCTAGTAATAAACTGTGTTAAAATATGAGTAGAGGAAGCATTTTTTACACTTTCCACTACACCTTTAATCGGAACATTAGGTCCGAGATAGACACATTCCTTACCTGATTTTTTAATGAGGTAATAGCCATAAAGTAAGCCAATCTCATGATCTTCACCCTCT
>CBDUEX010000308.1:0-3153 GCA_965366305.1 uncultured Bacteroidia bacterium
GTCACGCTGAGTGTTCGCCGTGGCGATCCCGATAGCTATCGGGATCGAAGCAGAATACGAAAGTTATCATTTTACCTCTGATTGAAGATACATGACAATAAAACCTCGTCGCATTAAAATCCTCCCCAGATAGAATTTAGCCCACCCACTAGTCGACAACTCATTCTAGAATGACCTTTTCCTTTCTTTTTGCGTCAAGGCAAAAAGTGGAAGTATATTTTTTCATTCTTATTATGTTAAGACAAAAAGTAAAAGAACATTATTGATTTTATCAAATCATAAACCATTCAATTATGAATTTGAAATCCTCTGTTCTTTTCATACTTTTTAAAAAAGTACTTCAAAAACTTAAAAATCATAAATTAGAGATTGGATAAAAATAAATTTAAATTGCCCATCCAATGGAAGAAGGAATCCATCACATACAAATTCAAAAAACAAAAAACGGAAATACTGTTTCTCAAGACGATGTAGTTGCTATTGAAGCTCCTCTGGAAATTCAAATACAACACTTTCATGAACAGAAGCCGACTGCCATTTCCGTGACAATGAGAACGCCTGGGGATGATCAAGAATTGGCATTGGGATTTTTATTTACTGAAGGGCTGATTACTGATTTCAGTGAGGTTAAGGCGGTATCTTTTGTTGGTGATAATATTGTAAAGGTGTACCTCAATGAAGGGTGTAAAATTGAGATGCAAAAGGCAGAACGGAATTTCTATACAACCAGCAGTTGTGGTGTTTGTGGAAAGGCAAGCATTGAAGCAATTCATACAAAAACACAATTCTCCATTGATCAAGGTGCAACTTTTTCATCTGATATGCTATTCGGATTGAAAGAAAAACTAACTATAAAACAATCGTTATTCACTGCCACGGGTGGTATTCATGCCGCTGCATTATTTAATATGGAAGGAGAACTTGAATTTGTTCAAGAAGATGTAGGCAGACACAATGCATTGGATAAACTAATTGGAGACGCATTTCAACAAAATCGCTTGCCACTTAAAGACCATGTTTTATTGTTAAGTGGTAGAGCAAGTTTTGAACTGATTCAAAAAGCGACCATGGCAGGAATTAATACCATTGTTGCTGTTGGTGCACCCTCAAGTTTAGCCGTGGAGCTGGCACAAGAAAATGGGCAAACACTCATTGGCTTCCTTAAAGAAAGCAGTTACAATTTGTATTCGGGGAATTTACCCAGCTAAGATGCTTACAGGAATAATCTTAACGGGCGGCAACAGTTCTCGAATGGGAACAGATAAATCTCAACTAAAACTTGGGGACAACACCCTAGCTGAAATTGCTTTTGAAAAACTAAAACCAGTTTGCAATGCCGTTTGCTATTCCATTAATAAAAACCAACAAGACCTCCCCTATAGAAACACCGTTCTCGATTTCTATGAAAACCAAGGACCACTTTCGGGCATTATATCTTCTTTTATGTTTGTTGAAACCAACATTTTAATCTTAGCAGTAGATATGCCGAATATTAGTTCCGCAACCATTCGGCAATTAATTGAAAACCGAAATCCGAAAAAACTAGTTACCGCATTTTTCGACGAAGAAAAGCAACGTTGGGAAGGTATGCTCAGCATTTGGGAATATCATTCATTCCCCATCGTTCAAGACTTCTTTGACAAAGGAGGAAGGTCTCTTCAAAAATTTCTATTTAGTAATGATGTAGAAAAAATACGAATTACAAACCCTGATGAGTTCAGAAACATTAATACCATGAAAGAATTTGAAGATTTACGGTAACATTTCTGCTGCCACAATCTGAAAGCTCGTGATATTATAATGAGCGATAATCTCTTTCACCAATGAAGTTCTTACTACTAGAAGCAAGTTCTTATCATCCGAAGATTCATATTTAGATAGAATGTAAGAAGCCGCTTGATGGATTCCATCATTTTCCAGTTCCAGTTTACCTAATTCATCCAATACTAGAAATTCAAAATCACCTTCATCAAAGGCTTTGATAAGAATATAATTGGCCAGTTTAAAGGTGTCTTTTTGGAAATGAAAACGACCTACAGTAATGGTGCTGTTGGATGGTTCTACTTGTTGAAATTCATGCTTTTCCTCTGTTTCAATGGAATAGAGATAACGAACATCTTCCTTGTCTTCAGGACATAAGATTCCTTTTACATTATCCCAGGTATCCTTCCATTCCATTAAAGCGGAAGTCTTGCCTGTACGTGTATCTCCAGCAAGTATATAAATCATTCGAGTTGTAAGTGGATGCTATATAAAATTGCATCCCCCATAAAGCTTTTCCAGCGAGTGTAGCCTTTTTCTTTCCTGTTTTCTTTCCAGGCAAGTTCAATTACATTTTTCAAGAAAGGAAGTAAGGTTAATGTTTCGTCTACTTCTCTTTGTACTTTAGACTGTTTGGTAGCTAAGAATTTTCGCAACCATTTTGTTACAAGAGGTCCTAAGAGGTAGTACCATACCAATAAAATTCCTAAACTTCTGATAACAATGTACAAGCCATTTTTCCAAACTCCTGCACCTTGTTGGGTAAAGAAATAATAAGCCAAAATTAGAAGGAGAACTCCTGCCCACATCAGCCATAATCGCCAGTTCACTCGTTTCTTCTTAGCTACTTTATATTCCAAATCAAATTCAATTGCTTTGATCTGATATTGCACATTGCCTTTGTTGTATTCTAAATACAGAATCATGTCGTAGATGAGATATCCGAGCAGGATTCCGATTAAAGCATAAATCCACAGATAAACTGATATTAAGACCTGAGAAGACACTAAACCCGCCATAAAACTCATTTTAACAGCGATGTAATCTCCAAATTCGTCAATTGCACTCCATAATGAGCTTCCGTAAATCAACCAAAGCACCAGTAGTTTTTGAATTGCAGATTCTACCAAAGTTACAATTCCTAAAAGCATTGAACTCCACATGTTAATACGCAGTTTACTATAAATGAACCCAGCCATAATTGCCTGAAACGATACTGCTAAATATGCGGTTGGTGGTGAATGAGGACTTACAGCCAACTTTATAATCATAACGATTAATAAGGAGCGGATAATGGTTTTCCAACGGTTATCTGAAAAGTAAGCAATAAGTGTTACGAGTAGAATTGCAAATCCTCCAACAAACAAGCCTGTGAAAGGAGATTGCAACGCA
>CBDUEX010000309.1:0-3105 GCA_965366305.1 uncultured Bacteroidia bacterium
ATATTATCAGTCCTACAAATTAGACCTGGTTACAATTCCTTTATTACTTCTTTAATATTCGACATATTTTTAGGTTTAGCTTACGTTAGTCCGCAATTAATTTTACCTCGTCACCTACAATAACTGAGTTTACACCTTCGGTAATAAGTAAATCTCCAACGTTAAGACCTGATTTTATAACTGTTTCACTTGGAAATTGCTTATCTATTTCGATATACCGTTTTTCAACTTCCATTTTGGAGCCATTGGTTTTAATGGTATACACAAAATGCTTGTCACCATCAGAACGAACCAATTTAGTTGGAATACTAATTGCCTCAGTATCTTGATAATCATAAGCAGTAACTAGTGCAAGTAAATTTGGTTTAAGCTTATCAAGATTCTTACTTGGTTTAACATACACCACAAAAGTTCTGTTGTTTACGTCAATTACATTCCCAACGGCAAATACTTTTTCTTTCATTCTCAAGTTAATTGAAGGGAAGTGCACTTCTACTTCTTGTCCTGTTTTTAACTGACCTACATATTTTTCAGAAACATTAGCCTTAATTTTAATGTCGGTTAAGTTAACAACGCGAGCAACCGGACCACTAGCCATACCGCCAACTAATTCACCTGGATTTGCCATAATCTCATCTACCGTTCCGGATATAGGTGAGCGTAACGTGTATTTGCCCAATTGAGCTTGAGCAGTTTGAATGCTTTTTTGCAGATTTTCGTATTGGTTCTTGGCCTGTAAATATTGCATTTCACTGCCTATTTTTTGTTTCCAAAGTCGATCTTGTTTTTCATAATTGATTTTTGCAAGGCTTAAAGCATTTTCTAATTCGCTGATTTGAGATCCTGCAATAGAACCATCTAAGCTCGCAATTATTTGTCCTTTTGACACACGTTGACCTTCTTTAACATATATTTTGGTAACGTTGGCAGGCACTTCAGGAGAGATTAAGACGTTTTTATCAGACTCAACTAATCCTTGAACTTGAAAAGGGTTTTTAAATGCACCTTTGCTGATTTCAGTTGCCATAACTGCAATTGCGTTGGATCTTGCAGAAGTATCTAATGCTTCAATCTCTAGTTTTACTTTAGCAATTTCAGCCTTTATATTGCCCATTGCTGTTGTTAATGAGTCGAGTTGAGCTTTCTTTTGATCTAAAGCGGTTTGATTTTCAGAACCACAAGCTGTAAATAGGCTAGCGATTATGATTAATAGGTAAATTGTATTTTTCATGTTGGTTTAAAGCTTTTTAATAATGTGATTAGAGTTTTCCAAGTGCTTTGTCTAAGCTAACTTTAGCTACACTTAAGTCGTATAATGCGTTTAGATAATTTGTTCTTGATTGTGTTAGGTCGCTTTCGGCAGTGATTAGTTCGAAACTACTTCCTACTCCTTCTTTAAACTTGATAGAAGTGGTATTGTATATTTCTTCTGCTAGAGCAACGCTTTTCTTTTGTAGTTCAAGTGATTTAAACGCACTTGCATATACCGTGCGTGCTTGGCTCACTTCTAAATTAATACCATTCGAAATTTGTTCAATGGAATTGTTGGTTTTGGCAATGTTGACTTTTATTTGGTCTGTTTTAGATTTTTTATAAAATCCGTCAAAAATCGGAACGTTTAAACTCAAAGCAAACATTCCATTCGGGTACCAATCATTTCCTAAATCTCCAAATTGGTTTTCGTTTGCAAAAGTGTTGCTACCGTAATTAATCATTCCATACAAACTTGGAATGTATCCCATCTTCCATCTTTTCAAATCCAATTCATTGAGTTCTTGTTGTTGTTCTAACATTTGAAACTCGATTCGACTCTCGGCATTGAAATCTAAACCATAGTTTTCTGCAAAGTTTTCTTCTGAGAATTCAGGAAGTTCAGATGTTAGCTTTACTTCTTGGTTTACATCTAACCCCATGCTGTTTAGCAATACTTTTTTGGCAAGCTCAGATTGACTCTTCAAGTTATTAATATTGATTTCAAGATTGGAAGCAGATAGAATCAGTCGATCGACATCCAGTTTTTCAGCAAATCCAGCTTCATACATCGCATTCGTTTCATCTTTTAACTTTGAAATGTTCGCTAAGCTTTTTTCAAGTTGAGCCACATTGCTATTTGCAATAAGTGCCATATAGTAAGCTTTTAGAACACCATCTTTAACGTCAATTTCGGATTTAGAAGCAAGAAGTTCGTTTACTTTAACGAATTCGGATGCTGCTTTTAAACCTAAAAAGAATGTTCCATCAAAAAGTAATTGATTTAAGGTTGCAGTTCCACTCATATTAAAGGGGACTCCAAATTTTACTGGAATGGTTTCTCCTGGTTGACCAAAAAAGTCACCTGGCAGAACTTGCGTAGCAATTTCATATTGGTTAGAGAAAGAGCCGCTAGCACTAATTTGTGGTAGCCCCATGCTTTTAATTTCATTTACCTGATAGTTGGCATAGTCAATGTCGAGCAGTGCATTTTTTACGTTGATGTTGTTTTTTAAAGCAAGTTCTTGAGCACTTTCCAAACTGAGTTCTAAAACTTCGTTTTGTGCAGAAACTGCAATAACTCCTAACAGAAGAGGGAGGATGAATAGAGATTTGAGCATATTATATTTCATTGATGTGTTGTTCTAAATATTCGAGACCCGCTGGTGAGCAAATCCCATAAAGGTGATAATTCACCATGTTTCTATGTAAGGTTTGGAAGTCGTAGTTTAAATCGTCGTTGCTTAACATTTCTATCATTCCATGAATTAAGGTGATGTAAAGCCCAGCGATTATGTCGGCGTTTAAATTCTTTCGGTATAAATTTTCTGCTTGACCTTCTTCAATGTTTTGCTTGATTGTTTTTGCAACGAAACCAACTCGAAAAGCTTCAAATTTTCGCCAGAGTGAAGGGTAGTATTTCTTAAGATCAAACAAAACGGATGCTTTTACTTCTTTGTGTGAAGTACTAATCATTTTGCTTATATCAATCATTTTTTGAATAGCATTTTCGCTAGACGAATAGCTGCTTTTGCAAGCATGCATCTCATTATTTAAGCTCTCCTGAAATACTTGGCTAACCAGATCTTTTTTGTCTTCAAATATCTGAGGCATATTTTCTTCAAATACTTTCTT
>CBDUEX010000310.1:0-3095 GCA_965366305.1 uncultured Bacteroidia bacterium
TATTGACCAGAGTCTTGGAAATTATGCGTTGCTTGTTGGCCACTTGCAGTAGCACCATCACTTATGTACCATTGCCAATCGGTAGCATCATCAGATGAATTATCCGATAAGTCAACCTGCGATACAAGTATGCTCGGCTCGTCTGGAGTATAAGTGAAATCTGCTTTAGGACGTGGCAATACAGTTACATTGTTACCCAATGAAGCTGAATCAATACATCCTTGATTGGAAGTTGCAATAACTTTAATAGTATAAGTACCTACCGCTGGATAGGTATACTGAGATAAATTGCCGCTTCCTGAAAAGCCATTGCCCCAATCCCATGCGTATTGGTCAATTGAGCCAATTGTGATCGAAGAATTATTCAGGATATTGATTGTAAACGGCTCACATCCAGTGTATTGTTCTAATGTAACATCAACATTTGGAAGTGGGAAAACAGGAACATCTTTGGTTACCGTGTCTTTACAACCTTTAGCACTTGTTACAATTTCTTGAATACTGTAATCACCTACTGCTGGGAACGTATAAGAAACACTCGCTCCATTCATAGGAATTCCGTCGATTAACCAATTAAACGTAGTGTTTGAACCGGTTGGGATGGTACTGTTGTCATTAAAAATAGTATTATCTCCAAAACACTGTGCACCTGTTAAGAAATCAGCTACTGGCAATGGATTCACATTAAAGGTTTTGATAATTGAATCTGTACACCCTTCATTGGTTTCAATAACTAGCTTTAGGAAATAGTTTCCGGCAGTGGTTACAGGTATCGTTGGACTTGCATCGTTCGAAACAAAACTTGATCCTAAATACCACAACGTTTGATCTATTGTAGCCGGGCTGTTAACAGAACTATTATCAACTGGACTACCAAAACTATTTTCACATACTTCAGAAATATCAAAATCAGGAATTGGACGATCAAATACTTTAAAGCTATCTAAATAGATTATTTCACAACCATTTTTAGTATTGATAGTAAGCTCTACATCACGATTACCATAGGTTGAAGGTGCATATGTAAAAGTATCGCTAGAAGAAGTTGCAGTGTTGTTGATTGTCCAATCGTAGTTTAAGAAACTATCTAGTCCAAGACTGTAGTTTCCATAAATGTCTTGAGTTGAATTTAAACACATATCAGTTATGTTCAAACTTGTTATTTGAGGATTGGTAATTAAGATAGCAACGGTAGTGTCGGTTTCGCAACCTTCATCTGTAGTAAGTGTGAGTGTTACATCCTTAGTTCCCATTGAAGTGTACAACACTTTTTCAATCGATTGACTTCCAGCCAACCCATCGTCAAAATCCCAATCTAGTGTATATGTGCCATCAGATAAGGTAGAGACATCCGTAAATGTAGTGCTGTCTCCTAAACATTGATCCATGAAAGTGAATGCGGGAGTTGCAAGTGGATGAATTGATATTGTTTGTGAAAATGTATCTCTGCAATAACTGTCTTGCTCCATAATCAAATGCACATCGTATGAGCCGTTGGACGCAAATGTTTTTGTTAAATTATAAGTACCAAAAGTATCCACTTCGCTGGTATACCATATGGTGTCGGTGAAATTGCCACCCTCTAAAATTGTTGTATTTTGGAACGTACTGGTAAATCCAAAACAGGTATCTAAGTATTCAAACTGCGGCACAAATCTTGGCAGTTTATATATTGAGTCCGTATAACTATTTCTACAACCAGAATCAGTAACAGAGGTTAGTGTTATATAATACAACTCAGAGTTAGCATAGTAATGACTAGGATTAGTATTTATGGAAACCGAATCATCTCCAAATTCCCATAAGGAACTATCAATATTTCCAGTAAGTACAGTTGAGTTATTGGTAAAGTTAGTTGAATCTTTAAAGCAGGTATTGAGAGCAGTGAAATTAGAAACTGGTCTTGGAGAGATTGTAATGGAATCTCTTATTGTATCTCTACAATAGTGTTTTGTTCCAACTTCCATAAACAACTCATACTTACCAACCGAATCGAAGGTATAACTCATGTTTCGACCAGGTATAATTGCACCCGAATTGATTGTCCAACGGGTAAAGCTATATTCTTCGGGAGCTGGCACAAAGCTTGAATCAACAAAGAACGCTTTGGTGCTATCACACAAATTGCTTCTAATCATTCTGGCTTCAGGAACATCATAGATTTTTACTTCAAGAAATGCTGAATCATAGATGGAACAACCATCATATTGCTCCTTATACGTATAAAGTCTAACGTTATATGTTCCAGTGTCTGCATACACATTTGTTGGATTTTGAATTGTATCTGTATTTCCATCACCAAAATCCCATTCCCATTTAATAACGGTGTACTCTGCATCTCCTTGAAACTTCGTTCCTCTTCCGATACAATTTGATACTTCAGTTGTTTGAGAGGAGTTAGCCATTTTAACAGTAGCGGTTAAATCTTTTACGTTGGCACCTGCTGCATAACCATAACTTTCATATTCGCCTTCACCATAGGCAGTTGCAACAAATCCCTGATTTGCAGTTAAACGATGATTTCCTTGGGTTACTGTAAATTGAGCATAGCTATAACCCGAATTTTGAGGAACTGAAGTAAACGATTTTGCGGCTCCATCTAGCCTAAAACTACTTGCTGCACTTGTTGGAATAACAACATTGATATAATGATTGTCGATATCGTAATATCTACTTGAGTACAGCGTAATGTCTTTAAGAGTTTGTTCCAATGGATTTAAGATGGTCATAGAAGGATCACCCACCCTATTATTACCATCACAACGAGAGGTTTTTTGAAATTGAGCAACCATAATTGGAAGGTTTGAAATCACGTTTCTAACGGTAGAAACATCTTCCACTTCCCCAAATTCTCCTTTATCCAGGTACAATATGTCTGGGAATCCTCCATTCTTATAAACAAATACTTGGGTATTATCTTCAGATGCTAAAAAACGAAAATTATCAGCAGCTCGTCCTAAAGCTGGCACAAGAACAAACTTTTTACCCCAAGTATTAGAGGGGAACATCTGTTCGAAAAGATTGTCTCCAGAATTAAAAGTACCCCAACCACCAGAGCAATCTCCAATTCTAGTATATGTGCTTCCTGAAAAGAC
>CBDUEX010000311.1:0-3085 GCA_965366305.1 uncultured Bacteroidia bacterium
TGGTCAATGGGCTATTCAAGGTCCTATAATATTGGAGGCTGCAACCAACTTACACGTACCGCTCAATAAAATAATATTAAGCATGGCTTATGGCGATCAACTAACTAATATGTTGCAACCCTTTTGGGCCCTTCCCTTGCTTAGTATTACGGGATTGAAGGCGAGAGATATTTTACCCTATACGTTAATCCTCTTACTTATTGGACTGGTTATATTTTTAACCTGTTTGATTCTATTCTAGGTTGGATAATACGCTAACTTTGTACAACATGAATGCTTCAACAAGCAAAACCACTCTTGGCTTAGAAATGGCAACCGACCCTCGTTGGGTAAATATTGCTGAGAAGAGCATCGAGTTTATTCTTACTGACCATGCGTGGTGTGAGCAAAAAGCTGCAACCCATGGCATTAGTATTATAAGCCGATTCAGCCAGTTTCCAGAGATAGTAGAAGTGGTTAGTCCTATTGTTGCAGAAGAATGGGGCCATTTCAGACGTGTATTGAAGGAGCTTAAAAAACGAGGATTTGAATTGGGTCATCAACGGAAGGATGAATATGTAAATAAGCTTAATTCTTACATTCGAAGAGGTGATCACATCAAAAAACAATTGGTCGAATACCTGTTGGCATTTGCCATGATAGAAGCACGCAGTTGTGAGCGATTTCGATTATTGAGTTTACACATGGACGATCCTGAAATGAAGAAATTCTACCACGACTTTATGGTGAGCGAAGCAGGTCATTATAAAGCTTTTATTCATTTAGCAAAACAATATGATGATGAAAAACTGGTAATGGAACGTTGGAACGAATACGTCATTTTTGAAGCTAAAATGGTAAAGACATTAGAAATTAGAGGAGACCGAATGCACTAAAGCAACAAAACATGTTTTACATACGAACTATTATATTATTTTTTAGAGACAAGGAATATCGCGACCTATTGCTTACCACGGCCATTATTATAGGGGTTGGAAGCACTGTATATCATTATCTTGAAGGTTGGGACTGGATTGATTCAGTATACTTTTCAGTGATTACCTTAACTACAATTGGTTATGGAGATTTTAGTCCTAAAACTCCAGAAGGCAAGCTATTTACAATTTTCTACATTGTAATTGGTATTGGCATCATCTTAAGTTTTATCAATGCGATTTACGATCATTACTCCAAACGAAAGACAAAAGAAAACGAGAAATAGTTTCCTCTTTTTTGGTAAGAATTAAGGTAAAAAAAAAGTCCCGCCGTTAGGCGAGACTTTCTATTATGTTTTAGCGTTAAATTTCTATTTTACTTTCTTTACAATTTCTGCAAAGGCTTCTGGGTGGTTCATTGCTAAATCGGCTAACACTTTTCTGTTAAGCTCGATTCCTTTAGCGTGAACGCCTCCCATAAACTGAGAATAGCTCATTCCGTTTAATCTAGCACCAGCATTAATTCTGGCAATCCATAATCTTCGGAAATTTCTTTTCTTATTTTTTCTATCTCTGTAGGAGTACTGCCATGCTTTTTCAACTGCATTTTTGGCTACTGTCCATACATTTTTTCTTCTACCAAAGAATCCTTTGGCATGTTTCATCATTTTCTTTCTTCGCCTTCTTGAGGCTACTGCATTTACTGATCTTGGCATTTTTTTCTTTTTTTAAACTAGGCGTCTCGACAATTTCGTCTTGATCTTTGTTGTTTTTAATTTGGCCTGAATAATTAAACTTTTTGACTTTAAAGTCAATTTACTTTCCAATACGCAACATGAACTTCACATTACTCATATCTGATTTGTGTACCAAACCATCGTGAGTAAGAGCAAGTTTTTGCTTCTTGGTTTTCTTTGTTAAGATGTGACGCTTGAAGGCGTGCTTTCTTTTAATTTTACCTGTACCAGTAACTCTGAATCTCTTCTTTGCACTGGAGTTGGTTTTCATTTTTGGCATCTTCTTTCTCTGTTAAATTTATTTTGGTGCTAAAACTATAATCATTTTTTTACCTTCCATTTTTGGAAGTTGTTCAAGCTTTGCAACGTCAGCTAGCTTTTCGGCAAACTGCAATAACAAGAGCTCTCCCCTTTCTTTAAATACAATCGTTCTACCTCTAAAGAAAACATAAGCTCTCACTTTATGTCCTTCAGATAAGAACTTCTCGGCATGCTTTAATTTAAAATTAACATCATGCTCGTCTGTATTCGGACCAAATCGAATCTCTTTAATGTCTACCTTAGCTTGGGTAGCTTTCAATTCTTTGGCCTTTTTCTTTTGCTCGTATAAGAACTTTCTATAATCCACAACCTTACAAACGGGTGGATTCGCCTTAGGCGATATTTCTACTAAATCTAATTCCAACTCTTTCGCTATTGCTAACGCTGAGTCTAAATCAACTATACCTTGCTCTACATTATCTCCCACCAAACGGATAGGGTCTGCAACAATGTAATCATTGATTTTGTGGGGGTCTCTTACACGACCCCTAAACGGTCTTTTTTTTCTTTTCAAATATTATTCTTCTTTTAACATTGTTTCGAAGTACGAAACAAAATCTTGTAAACTAAATTTTCCAACATCTCCTTTGCCATGTATTCTAACCGAAACCTCCTGATTTTCAGCTTCCTGTTCTCCTACAATTAACATTACAGGAATTTTGGTAACCTCAGCATCACGAATTTTACGACCGATTTTCTCAGCTCTTTCGTCTACAAGGCCGCGAATATCGTATTTATTCAGGAATTTTAAAACTTTATCTGAGTAATCATGGTACTTTTCACTAATTGGTAAAACCGCTACTTGTTCAGGACTCAACCACAATGGGAAATTACCCGCAGTATGTTCTATTAAAATACCGATAAATCGCTCCATGCTACCAAACGGTGCACGGTGTATCATTACTGGTCTATGTTTTTGATTATCAGCTCCTATGTAATCCAAATCGAAACGTTCTGGCAGATTATAATCTACTTGAATTGTTCCCAATTGCCATGATCTTCCGAGTGCATCTTTTACCATAAAATCCAACTTAGGACCATAAAAAGCTGCTTCACCATATTCGGTAACAGTATCTAAATCTCGTTCAGAAGTTGCTTCCACAATTGCTCGTT